>JADLCC010000073.1 GCA_020847425.1 Saprospiraceae bacterium | reverse complement strand
GAGCGCCTGTTCCCTTGCGGAGAAGGCGGCGGTTATGCCGGCGGCATCATTTCGGCGGCCATGGACGGGCAGAATGTGGCGCGAGCGGTGGCTTTGGCGATTTAGGTGTTTTAGTGTTTTAGTGTTTTGGTGTTTTAGGCTGTAACGCTTGGAATTTCAAATGGAATTAATCCCCGTATCAAAAAAACAAATGCCAAGCGTTACAGCCTAAAACACCAAAACACTAAAACACCAAAACACCCTATTCAATCGTCCACTTCCGGTTCGCCTTTTTCTCCGACTGAATCTTTTTCTCCTTGATCCGTTGTTCGATGACAGAGGCAGGTACGCGCACTTTTTTGCGCTTTTTGGGCACAATCAGCGCTTTTTCAAGCAAAGCGATGAGTTTTGATTCCGCTTTTTGTTTGTTGGAAAGTTGTGACCGGTCGGTCTGATTGGTCACGGAAAGGATGCCTTCGCCAGAAATCTGGCCGGCTAATTTTTCTAGCAAGAGGGTTTTTTCGGCATCCGTGAGCGCAGCAGAAGCGGCGATTTCAAAACGCGCTTCTACCTTGGTTTCTACTTTATTGACATTTTGACCGCCCTTGCCGCCTGATCGGGAAGTGCGGTACTCCAGTTCGGTTTTGAGCAGTTCGATATCCATCGTGAGTCGTGAATGGTGAATCGTGAGTTGGTATGTCGGATAGGAAAATCGAGTACATGCTTCTAACAGGATGCCAATTCACGACTCACGATTCACGACTCACACTGAAAAACTTTCCCCGCATCCGCAGGTACGCGAGGCATTCGGGTTGTTAAAGGCAAATCCGGTACCGTTCAGGCCGCCTGAAAATTCGAGAGTGGTATTGAAGAGGTATAAAAAACTTTTGAGGTCAGTGACCACTTTTATTCCGTTGTCTTCAAATACCTGATCATTGGGTTTCGATTCGTTGTCGAAATCCAGTTTATAGGAAAGCCCCGAGCAACCGCCGCTCACGACGCTCACCCGCACAAAAAAATCATCAGCGAGTTTGCTGGAAGAACGGATCTCCCGGATTTTTTCCTTAGCGCTTTCTGCTACGAAAATCATAGACAAGTGTTTTGGTGTTTTGGTGTTTTAGTGTTTTAGTGTTTTGGGCTGTAACGCTTGGCATTTATTTTTTGAAACGGAAATTAATCCCATTTAGCAATGCCAAACACATCCACCTCCAAAACACTAAAAAAACAAAAAACTAAAACACACTTTTAAGCAGTTACAGATTCTTTGTGGCCTACCTGAATACCGTTTTTCTGGCGGTAATCTTCAATAGCCGCTTTGATGGCGTCTTCAGCCAGTACGGAGCAGTGGATTTTTACGGGCGGAAGCGCCAGTTCTTCCACAATATCCATATTGTCGATGGAGGCCGCTTCGTCGAGGCTTTTGCCTTTCAGCCATTCAGTCGCCAGAGAAGAAGACGCAATAGCGGAACCGCAACCGAAGGTTTTGAATTTTGCGTCGCGGATCATACCGCTTTCTTCGTCTACTTCAATCTGAAGGCGCATCACGTCGCCGCATTCAGGTGCGCCGACGAGGCCGGTACCCACATTTTTTGCATCCTTGTTCAAAGAACCTACGTTGCGCGGGTTTTTGAAATGTTCGAGTACTTTTTCGCTATATGCCATAATAAAGAAGTTGTCAGTTATTAGTTATTGGTTATCAGGGTTGATAACCAAGGATTTGTTGCAAGAGATTTAATCCAAACAGTTTTACCTGGTATACTTAGCAGGTATTCAATGCAAGCAAGAGGGTATTGCTCGTAACATTTAATCACCCGTAAATACGGATCAAGGTTGTTTATTCTTTTTAAAAATGGAGTAATAAAGACTTTTTACTCCATAATAAATCTTGTACATCAACTGCGTAAACGCATCGGGCGGACTTTGTATCGGGCTCATTTTTGTTGAGGCGTTGAGCGTTGAGATGGTTGAGTTACAACTCACTCATTTGAAAATAAGTACTTCGTCAATACTAGTTTTAGATTTAATTGATTACAAATGCTTGATTATCAACACTTATAACCAATATAACTAATTCTGATCAGTGCGCCGACCATTCAATTTTCGTCAAATCCACGCCGTCCTGGTACATTTCCCAGATCGGGCTGAGGTCGCGCATGTGGTTCACACCATTGCGCACCAGCTCAATAGCCTGGTCGATCTCTTCATCTGTAGTAAATCGGCCGAGCGAAAAACGGATGCTGGAGTGCGCCAGATCGTCGCCCAGTCCCATACCTACCAGTACATAAGAAGGCTCCAGAGAAGCCGATGTACAGGCAGAGCCGGATGAAACAGCGATATTCTGGTTGAATGTCATCATGAGTCCTTCGCCTTCGACGTGTTTGAACGAAATGTTCGTCACGTGCGGCATCCGGCTGTCAATATTGCCATTAATTTTGGTTTCTTCCAGTTTGGTCAGTTCCGCTTGCAGGCGGTCGCGCAGTTTGCTGAGCCGTGCTGCATCCTGGTCCATTTCGTTCATGGCGATTTCGGCGGCTTTGCCAAAACCAACGATACCCGGAACGTTCAGGGTGCCGGAGCGCATGCCGCGTTCGTGGCCGCCACCGTCCATTTGGGCGGTTACTTTTACCCTCGGGTTTTTGCGGCTGACGTACAGTCCGCCTACGCCTTTGGGGCCGTACATTTTATGGGCTGTGAACGACATCAGGTGTACGCCGATTTCACGTGGATGGGTGCGTATTTTTCCAACGGCCTGTGTAGCATCGGAATGAAACAGGATGCCGTGTTTTTCACAAATTTTTGCAATGTCCTGCATGGGCTGGACCACACCGGTTTCGTTGTTGGCCCACATCAGCGATACCAGAATGGTAGTCGGTTTGATGGCGGCTTCCAGATCGGCGAGGTTGACCAGTCCGTCTTCCTGTACTTTCAGGTAGGTAATTTCAGCGCCTGCTTTCTCCAGGTGCTTGCAGGTGTCCAGAATGGCTTTGTGTTCCGTTTCGGCCGTGATGATGTGGTTGCCTTTTTTGGCATACATTTCAAACACGCCTTTCAGTGCCAGGTTGTTGCTTTCCGTAGCGCCAGAAGTGAAGATAACTTCCTTGTCCTCAACGTTTAAGAGTTTGGCAATTTGCTCGCGGGCATAGTCAACCGCATCTTCCGCTTCCCAGCCGAACTGGTGGCTGCGGCTGGCTGCATTGCCATGTTTCTCATAAAAATAAGGGACCATTGTATCTACCACCCGCGGGTCGCAGGGCGTGGTGGCGTTGTTGTCCAGATATATCAGTCGACGCTTTTCCATATTCTTATTTAGATTGAATCAATTGCAAAGATAAACAGGCTTATTTAAAAAAGGTTTGTATTTTTTTGTGAAATTGAAAGTTTTACTTTCAGGAATTTATCAAGGTCAATCTTACTTTTGCGAAAGGGTTGATGCGGGTTTGATAGTTTGCAGGGGTTTGATGGTTTGACCTGTCAACTCTTGGCTTGAGTTACCTCCTCAAACTATCAAACCCCTGCAAACCATCAAACCCGCCAAATCCATACAAACATGACACCCGATTTCGCCGAATTCCCGACCGTCAGTAAAGAAGCCTGGCTGAAACAAATCAGCAAGGACTTGAAAGACAAGACTTTAGATGATCTTTCCTGGAAATTGTCCGAAGGGTTGACGGTAGATCCGTTTGCCCATGCCGACGACTTTGAGATGCCCCCCTTGCCGCTGACCACCACCGCCAGGCCCTGGGAAATATGTGAAAATATTGATGTGGCAAACCCGGCAACAGTGAATCGCGCGGCGCTCGATGCCCTGGAAGGCGGCGCGGGCGGCCTATGTTTCCGCCTGAATGACAGCCTGGATGCTGCTTCGGTCGCCCAAATGCTGGAAGGCATTTACCTCGATTTTATCGGCCTGCACTTCGCGGGTCCCGGTGTAGAGGCCAATCCGGGCATCCTTTTTTCACACCTTGCTCAACTGACCAGCGCGAAAGGGTTGAAAACCGGGCAATTGCGCGGATCGCTGGCCTACGATCCGGCGCTGCACAACACGATTGTCGACTGGCGTTACCTCGCTGATCTGGTTCAGTTTGCAGCGGAAAGTTTCCCGCAGTTTGCCGTTGTTTCCGTTAGCCCGGCCACAACGGACACCCCTGTAAAGGACATCGTTTCGTTGCTGCAACAGGGCAATCTCTACCTGGAAAAATTATCCGAACGCAGCATTTCACCTGCACTTGCGGCTGCCCACATGCAGTTTGACATACCCATCGGTAAAAGTTATTTTTACGAAATCGCCAAAATGCGGGCCTTTAAACTCTTGTGGCTACACATATTGAAGGCGTGGAAAGCGCCTTTGCTGCTGCCGCAAACGGCTGTTCATTTCCGCGAAGAAGTGTACACCGACGATTTATACACCAATATGATCCGCGCTACTACCATGGCAATGTCGGCCGTGCTGGGTGGCGCCGACCGCCTGACGGTGTTGCCTTATGATGCCGGGCGCGAAGCCCAAGCCAGTTATCCGCCTGCTTTTGGTCGCCGGATTGCCCGCAATGTGCAACACCTGCTCTCGCTGGAAAGTGGTTTCGGTGAAATTCCCGACCCCGCAGCAGGCAGTTATTATATTGAAAAACTGACGAGGCAACTGGCGGCGGCGGCGTGGCGTGAGTTTAATGCATGATTCAATCAAAAAGAATCGTCTTGTTCCCGTGCACAAAAACCTTGTCCTCGAATACCATTTTGAGTGCCCGGGCCAGTGATATTTTTTCCACATCCTTTCCCGACTGAATCATGTCGCGCACCGAATAGGTATGGTCGACCGGAATAACATTTTGCACGATAATGGGGCCTTCATCGAGGTCGTTGTTGACAAAATGGGCTGTGGCGCCGATAATTTTTACTCCGCGCTCGTAGGCCTGGCGGTATGGGCTAGCGCCGACAAATGCCGGTAAAAAGGAGTGGTGGATATTGATGATTTTGTTGGGATGCTGGGCCACGAATTCCGGCGACAGGATCCGCATGTATTTTGCCAGCACGAGGTATTCCGGGTTGTAGCGCAGAATAACTTCCTGCAAAGCGGCTTCGTGTTGCTCGCGGCTCAGGCCTTCGTGCGACACCAGGTGAAAATTGACGCCGAACTGGTGCGTGAATTTTTCCAGGGTATCGTGGTTGCCGATGACGGCCGCTATATCCGCATTGAGTTCGTCGAACTGGTGGCGAACCAGCAGATCGCCCAGGCAATGTTGTTCCTTGGTAACCAGCAGAATGATCTTTTTCCGGCTTTTTTGCGCGAGCCGGACACTAGAGCCCGGAGGCAGAATCTTCCGGAGTTTTTTGAGTACCAGTTGTTCATCCACCTGCCCGGCGAAGGTAGTGCGCATAAAAAAACGTTCGTGTTCGTGCTCCACAAACTCCTGATTACCAATGATATTGAGTCCTTGCCGGGAAATAACGCCGGTGATATTGTGTACTAATCCTGTGCGGTCCGGGCAATCGATCAGCAACACATAAGTTGGTTGTTTCATGGCGCAAATATAGTTTATGGTTTATAGTTTATCCGTTCACGCTGGGGTTTTGGCGTATAAACCATAAACTTATAAACTACATAAACCCATAAACTATCTTCGCCCATTCGTTCACCAGATTTTACCAAAAATGATGGCTTCCGAAAAATTTGACGCCGATAAAGCCCCCAAACCCGTTGGTCTTTACCCGCATGCCCGGCGTGTGGGCAATTTACTTTTTCTGTCGGGGATAGGGCCGCGCGATCCGGAGACCGATGGCGTGCCTGGACTAACGCGCTCACCTTCAGGCAATTATACCAGTTTCGATTTTGAAGCGCAGGTGCATTCCGTATTCAGGAATGTGCGTACGGTACTGGAAGCCAGTGGCGCGCGATGGGAGGACCTGGTTGATGTTACGGTATTTCTCACAGATATGGAAAGGGATTTCCACACGTTCAACCGTTTGTATGCGGAATATTTTCAGGAAAATCAGCCGTGTCGAACGACAGTAGGCATCGACCGGTTGCCGACGCCGATTGCGATCGAGTTGAAATGTATCGCGGTTATTTCCTGACCTATTTTTTCCGTTTCCTGAAATTGCCGCTGCTGTTGCGTTGGTTGCCGCCGCCGCCACCGGGGCGGTTGCGCTGGTTGCCGTTGTTGCCGCCAGGGCGTTGTTTGCGGTTGCGCTGGTTGTTGTTATTGTTGCGGCCGCCGCGGTCTTTGTCGTGTTTGCCAGCGCCTGCGGCCAGTTTATCCAGCGAATCGTGGCCTTCGTGCAACACCAGTTGGCCGTCGGACAAACTTTCAAGGTCTTCTTTTACGATATCGTCGCTGACGTAGTGTTCCTTGTTCCAGGTTTTATAGGCCAACTTCATGTAGGAGGCAATGACCTCTACAAATCCTTCTCTTTTGGAACCTTCGGGCATTTCAATCGCCTTTTTAATCAGCGCCTGAATGCTGTTGCCGTAGTGGCGAAAACGGGTAGCCGATGCCGGATAACCCAGTGGGGCGGCTTTGGGCCGTTCTTCTGCCCGGCGAATAATAACGCCCGGAGGTGGAACTACGTCCAGTTCATAATCCGCAATTTCATAAACATGATTCCAGAGTTTGTCCCGGTAATCATCCATGTTTTTATTGCCGGAAGGCCCCAGTTGAATCATCAGTCCAACGATATTCTCGATGGTTTTCTGCCGCAAACCCGGATTTTCAATGGATTTGGCATGGATGATCATCTCCTGTATGGAACGGCCGTATTCTGGAAAACGAATGTGGGAGCGCTCCGTATTGTATTCTATATCTAATCTATTCATGGTTGTGTTGTGCGAAAATGTGTTTTGGTGTTTTTGGGTTTTGGTGTTTTCGTATTTTGGTGTTTTTGAGGTGCTTCGTCTTGGGCATTGCCGATTTTGAGGCAGTGTACCTACTAAAACACAAAAATACCAAAACACTAAAACACCTCTATTCCACCGTTACCGATTTAGCCAGATTCCTCGGCTGATCCACATTACAGCCCCGAAGGACGGCAATATGATACGCCAGCAGTTGAAGTGGAATAACGGACAGTAAAGGAGTAAACGGTTCTTCCGTTTCCGGTATTTCTATCGCAAAATCTGCGAGGTTTTTGATCGTTTCGTCGCCTTCCGTGATCACAGCGATGACAACCCCTTTGCGGGCCTTCACTTCCATGATATTAGAAGCAACCTTTTCGTGGGCACTTTTGTTCGTGGCAATCACAAAAACAGGCATATTTTCATCGATCAGGGCGATGGGGCCGTGCTTCATTTCCGCCGCAGGATACCCTTCAGCGTGGATATAACTGATCTCTTTCAATTTTAGTGCGCCTTCCAGGGCTACCGGGAAATTATAACCCCGTCCCAGGTAGAGTGCATTGGGAGCATCTTTGAATTCGCCGGCGATATATTCAATTTGTTTCTGGCAATTTTTGAGCAGTTCTTCCGCCTTTTGGGGGATCAGGGCCAATTCCTGCACCAGTTTCTGGTACTGCGATTTGGGCAGAAAACCGCGTTCGTAACCCAGTATCAGCGCCATCATCGTAAGCATCGTCACCTGGCCCGTAAAGGCTTTGGTGGATGCCACCCCGATTTCCGGCCCCACGTGGATGTAGGAGCCGCTGTGGGTAAGCCGTGCGATAGAAGAACCCACCACATTGACAATGCCGTAGGTGAGTGCGCCGCGTTCTTTGGCCAGTTCGAGTGCTGCGAAGGTATCTGCGGTTTCACCCGACTGAGAAATTGCCAGTACCACATCGTTTTCGCGTACAACGGGGTTGCGGTAACGGAATTCCGAAGCGTATTCCACTTCGACCGGCAGGCGTGCAATTTCTTCAAAAAGGTATTCGGCAATCATGCCGGAGTGCCAGGAAGTGCCGCAGCCCAGTATGATCATCCGTTGCGCATTGATGATGCGCTTCATATGCTCTTCCATGCCGCCCAGTCGCACCCAGCCTTCTTCCGCGTCCATACGGCCGCGCATACATTCGGCGATGGTGGTGGGCTGCTCGTAAATTTCTTTCAACATGAAATAATCGTAGCCGCCTTTCTCCAGTTGCTCTATTTCCAGTTCGATCTGGTGTATGGTAGGGGTCATGGTTTCGTTGCGCAGCGTCTTGATGGTCATTTCGCCATCGAGGGTGCAGGTAGCCACTTCTTCGTCGTTCAGGTACACCACTTTTTTCGTGTGTTCGACGATAGGCGTGGCATCCGAACCGATAAAAAACTCTCCCTTACCAATGCCGATAACCAGCGGGCTGGAGCGGCGGGCAGCAACAATTTTGTATGGGTCTTCGCGGTCCATCACCACGATCGCATACGCACCGTGTACCTGGGTCAATGCCTGGCGCACGGCTTCTTCGATAGGCAGGTTTTCCTGTTGTTGTACTTCTTCGATCAGGTGTACCAGTACTTCCGTATCCGTTTCGCTTTTGAACTCGTGTCCGTGTTTTTGCAGGGCGCTTTTTAATACGGCATAGTTCTCAATGATACCGTTGTGGATAAGCATCAGGCGGCCATTGCCGCTGGAATGCGGGTGCGCATTGGTGTCGTCGGGTTTGCCGTGGGTAGCCCAGCGGGTATGCCCCATACCGATGTTCCCCTCTATGTTTTTGCCTTTGGTAAAGGCAACGAGATCGGCAACTTTGCCTTTCTTTTTATATACATTAAGATCGCCGTTCTGCAAGGCGATACCCGCACTGTCATATCCGCGGTATTCCAATCGGGCCAGGCCCTTTATGAGAATCGGATATGCCTTTTTGGAACCGATGTAGGCGACAATTCCACACATAACTTTATTTGGTTTTTATTTGGTTCTGGTGTACTTCAATTCCAGTTTGGCCGGAAAAATTGTGCTTTTCGGACCGTATAAAATACTGCGCATAGCCGTCCGGCTCTGCAAATTGACATTCAGGTAAATCGTTTTTTTCTTGATATCGCTTCCGGATGGCAAATCTACCAATTCCTGTAAATAATCCGAAAGGTTGTGGTGGTAGCGCGTGATGCCATCCACCTCTTTGTTTGGAGCGCCGCCAAAATCGGTATACGCTCCGCTGGCGTTGACGGAATTATACACATCCGAAATCAGGTCGTAGGTCGTGTCGGCTACCAAACGGGAGAATACGAACTGATTGGCCGGTTTAAACAGCACATTTTCATTGGGCAGTGTCGAATTGACCGCAAAAATCAAATCGGCCTTGTTCACGGCGATGTTCTCCAGCCGGTCCACATATGGTATTTCAACTTTTACTTTCAAACCCTCTGCGCCCTGCAAATACAGCAGTTCATTGGCTTCCAGTCCGATTTGCTGACCTGCAGCGCTGGTGCCGTAATCGTGTTTGAAACTGGAAAACTTATTGCTGCCCTGGAAAAAATAATCGAAGGTGCGGGAAGTCGTATCCCCGGCCAGATCCGTGTAGTACAAACGAATTCGGCTGAAATTTTCATCGTTCAGGTTGAGCGGGAGCACCAGGCCAGTTCCGGCGCCAGATGAGCAACTGATTTTCAGGCCGCGTAATTTTTTGTAAAAAGAGGAGTCTATGACGAGGGTTGTGCTATCGTATGACATGAGTTCTCTGCCGAAATCGTCGTTCAAACGCAAGCGAATATAAGCGCCGCGGTTTGTGACGGAAAAAAGGCTGTCGAGCCTGCTGGGTTTGGGTAGCAGGTTATTATATCTGCCGACTTCCGTAGTGGCGGGCAGCGACTGACTCGAATAATAGGTGCTGTTCAAACCGATGAGCGACCCTTCGTCGACGCGGTGTACCGTCAAGGTTTGCGCCAGGGTGGTGTCGCCGTACAATCCGGTTCCGCCGCCGTAACGGACAAACAGAACGATAGAGTCGAATTGCAAGGTCGTTTTATTCAGCGATGTGGGCACACCCGGCTGGAAAAGGGTATAAATATCAGCGGTTGTTTTGCCGAAATAAGGGTCGTCGAGTGCGCCGCACAAAAAGTACCCGGCAGTGGAAGCACGGTCTGATGTAATCAGGCTGTCTTCCGCTTCGATGGTGCAGCGAATACTCAGCGTGTCTGTAAAATCATAGTCGGCTAACTGATCGTCCAGCAGATCGGAGCCGAAAGGGCTCGAGCGGGTGCAGGCCGTCCAGATAAAAAGGGCCATCAAAAGCAACGAAGCGAACAGGGGGAGTTTTTGTTTCATGTTTCTCTTAAAAAACGAGGGAACCCGAAGATGCGCTCCCCGGATCCCTCGCCGATATTCTGAATTGATCTTTTTGATATTCAACACTGAAAAGCCTATTGTGGCACTTCGGCTTCGAGCAGGCTGCGGAAAAATTCGCCGTGTTGGGCGAGCATGTCCTCCGGTCCTTTCCAGGGAAGAATCGGTTTGTCCTGCGCGACGGACAGGTAATCAACGCTGGTATCCACCGATTCGCTGCCGATGATCAGTGCATCGGCAAAAGTGGCTGCGCCTTTGTGCATGGAAATGCCGTCTCCATCGCGGAATGCTTCCAGGTCGTTTTTAGACAGGTTGTTGATGGCCGCTTTTTCCATAAAGCGGTCGCCGCCTTCGCGTTCACGCGGTGTTCCGTACACGGAATACACGATTTGTGCATTGGCAAAAATCGGTTCGGTTTTGTAGGCTGTCCGCAAATAAAGGGGAATCAGGCTGGTCATCCAGCCGATACACAATACGATATCGGGCGCCCATCCAAATTTTTTGACGGTCTCGATCGCGCCTTTACAGAAAAAGGCTGCGCGGTCGGGGTTGTCTTCAAATGGCTGGTCGGATTCGTCTTCAAAAATGGCTTTCCGTTTGAAAAAATCTTCGTTGTCGAGGAAATAAACCTGCAAACGGGAATTGGGCAGGGAGGCTACTTTAATGATGAGCGGATAATCGTCGTCATCAACAATAATGTTCATCCCGGAAAGGCGCACAACCTCGTGCAGCCGGTGGCGCCGTTCGTTCACTACGCCATAACGCGGCATTAAAATCCGCAATTCGTACCCGGTGTCCTGCAAATATTTTGGCAGTTTTGCCACTAATGCTGATATCTCAGGGCCTTCCGTATAAGGCTCCAGTTCCTGGGTGATGATAAGCAAACGCTTCTTTTCCATGTATCAAATAACCAGACTTGATTGGTGTATAAATCCCTTTAAGGCACTGCCGCTAATCTGCTACTAATGCGATAAAACGCGTACACAGCAGCTAATTGGGCGACAATGGGTATTTGACTAAACCTTTGTTCTGCCAAATCCGGTGCAAAAGTATAAAAAATTGCGGGTTATTTTTGTATCTAAAGGAGGGATAAAATTATTATCCTGCGATTTGGGATGAATTTTAACGCATTGTGTGTATTTAACACGATGCCAGGTACCCAACACGGGGTAGATTAAAGAGAAGTGAGAAGTGAGAGTGTGAGAAGTGAGAGCCCGTAGGGTACACCGCTCCGCCCACAGTATCTCAAGAGCGAAGCGGTGTACCCTACGGGCTCTCACTTCTCGCCTCTCGCTTCTCACTTCTTCAACCGTTCCGGGTTGTCTTTTAAAAACGAACTCCAGCCGCTGTGCGATTTTTTTCCGCCCAGCACCGAGTTGGAAGTCTGGTACCAGTGGCAAAGCGCGGTGGCCAGCGCGTCGGTGGCATCAAATTTCTGGTCCGTAAATTTGGTGTGCAGGATGCTTTCCAGCATGCCGGCCACTTGCTCTTTGGAGGCATTGCCATTGCCTGTTATGGCGCGTTTGATTTGTTTGGGTGCGTATTCGGTGATCGTGAGTTTGTTGACCATGCCGGCAGCGATAGCCACGCCTTGTGCGCGACCCAATTTGAGCATACTCTGCACATTTTTGCCAAAAAACGGCGCTTCTATGGCCATTTCGCTGGGCTTGTACTGCTGGATCAGGTCCTGTACCTGCTCGAAAATATGCTGCAATTTCACCGTGTGGTCGTCGCCGATGTGCGCGAAAGTGACCACGCCGATTTCCAGCACTTTCACCTGCTTTTTATCGGCGTCGATGAGCGCGAAGCCCAGCACATTGGTGCCGGGGTCGATGCCGAGGATACGTTTGGGCGGATTTTCCATAGCGCGAAGGTAGGGGAAGGCTGAAGAATGCAGATTATTTCTTCGCCGGTTCCCATTCATTTTTTCATTTTTGCAGGGTTTAAATCAGTTACGCATTACCATGCATACAAGCACCATTCGAACATTAGTCCCCATCGTTTTTCTATTTTTTCAAAATGCATTGGTCGCTCAAACGCCTGCTTTTTCCAATACCTGGAAATTCAAAACCGGCGACGACACATCCTGGAAAAATGAATTCTTCGACGACACAAACTGGTCATCTGTGCGCGTGCCGGCGCAATGGGAAGAAACGGGATTCCCCAATTATGATGGAATGGCCTGGTACCGGACAACATTTACGGTGCCGGAAAATATGCTCCGGCAAGACCTGATTTTATTGGCTGGCTTGATCGATGATGCCGACGAAACATATATCAATGGCGTGCTGATCGGGCAAACCGGCACATTTCCGCCCAACGACCAGTCGGCTTGGGATACGCCACGGAAATACAATATTCCACCGGGCGTTTTGAAGACAAAAAATACCCTGGCTATCCGGGTGTTTGATGGTGTGGGCGGTGGCGGGATTTACAGCGGCCCCATCGGATTGATTTCCAAAAAACAATACGAAAAAGAGCGGCAGCAACGCCTGAAAAACGGGCATTCTTTGTACCAGTTGTCCACTTCTAACGGGCTGATTGCAGCGGTGTACAATGCTTCGTCGAACAAAGTGGAGCAGGTGTATCCCCATATTTTTTCGGCTT
>JADLCC010000072.1 GCA_020847425.1 Saprospiraceae bacterium | reverse complement strand
TTGCGGTCGTGGTCGTCGCGGTCGGGGTGCAGCAGCGCGTCTTCCTGCGCTTCCTTGTCCCAGACCAGCATGTATAACGCCCTGGTAGTCAGGAAGAAACGGTGTGTATTGTGGTATACCTCCTGTCCGCCGAAATCCCAGACGTTGATTTTCAGGCTGCGGCCGTCGGGCAATTTGACGGGCCAGGATTTGATGCGCACGCCGTGGGTGGAGTTTTCGCCGGGGTCGAATTTGTCACCGGCGAGGACTTTGGAAAGCGAGGTCTTCCCTACCCTGCCGTTGCCCACAAAAATGAGTTTGGCTTCGTTGACGCGGCCGACGGTGCCCTCTTTTTCGAGTTGCTCGATGCGGGTGCGGGCGGCTTCGCGGTATTTTCCAAGGACGGTTTTGGACTGGTATTCTTTGTACGCAGTGATAGAGGCGGCGATGGAGGGGTTCGTTTCGGCGGCTTTCCAGAGTTCGGCTTCGGCGGCTTCGAGATCGGCCAGAATTTTTTCTACTTCAGCGCGATGAACGCCGTTGGGGAAAGTAGTCTGGTAGGATTGAATAGAAGAGAGATTGGGGCTTTTTTTGATGTTTTCAAAAAGGGCTTCTTCCTGTTCCAGCAGGCGGAGGTCGGAGATGCGGCGCTGGGCTTCGTTGTTGTAATCTCCTGATTTTGTTTCTTTTAGGTAGTTTTCAAAAGCAGAAATAGTGTTGTCCTCCACGGCTTTTTTCCAGCGATTTTCTTCTGCAAAGAAAGATTCCATCGTTTGCTGGTGCGCGCTTTTGTCTGCGCGAAATTTTTTGGAAAATTCACTTTGCATCCCTTCCAGCCCTTGCACGGCTTTTTGCAAATTCACTTCTTTTTCCCTCTTCTTTTCCAGAGAGGTTTCCGACAAATATTCTTTACGCAGGTTTTCTATTTGGATTATTTCCCTGGTAATTTCATCAAGTAATTCCTTTTCCGCATCGCTACGGGTTTTAGTGTTGGGTTGAAGCGAAAATTTGGAGAGATCGATATCGGTTGAAGATAGTTTGTCAAGGAAATTAATAATGTCATAACGGATCTTATTACTTCTCTCAACTGACTCCATATCGCTGATGGGGCCTTTAATTGGTGTGTTGACCCTAATAACATGGGTGGTGACTTCGTCTTTAAATTTGCTTTGCGTATTAATATAGAATTGTAATTCGCTGATTGCATCAGCTGTTTTTCCTTCAGCAATTTTCTCCCGCAGACCATCCACAAATATCTGAAAAATCATCTCCTTAAAATCTCCACTTTCCGGCGGTCCCGCGCCCGCCTCCTGCTCTTGCACATCAGGCAATCCCATCGCCCCACCCACATTACTTTCCGCCCTTGGCTCTATCAAAAACTCCCCACCTTCATCACCCGCAATCGACAAAGAACTCGCCAGTGCGCCATGCAAAATCGAGGCGGTTTCCCGCACACTTACTTCTCCTAACGTATTGTTTTTCAACCAGTTGGTTAGGTGTGGTGTAAACCGTGCATCCCAGTCGGCGCCCACCCGGTACAAGGCCCAGCGGGAAGCAAAAGTGGACCGTTCCGACTCGATACCCCGCGTCTGGCTGAACTGCCGGGACTGCAAATGATTGTCCACAATCAGCAGCGCGTGCCGGGCTTTCATGGAGGAAAACCTGGCCAGAATTTCGGGCAGCGGGATATAGGCGTTGTCGTAACTGCGCAGGTCGCCTTCGGGCAATCCGTCGCCGGTCCAGCCGCTGAAATAGACGATGACGCAGTCTTCGGCAGCGGCGATATCATTCAGATCATCAAGAGCATCAAAAATCGCAGATCTGGTAGCAATTGCATTGAATAATGAATAAAAGTCTTTTTGTTGCTCTGCACCTTGGCTATACCTAGTAATAACTGGTTCGTAACCATATTTTTTATGTAAAACCTCAGTTAAATCGCGACATTCCTGAATACAACCCGGGCGAGAACCATAATTAAACTCTGGTGGGTAGTTTTCAATGGCAATAGGGAGCAGGTATTTTTTGCTTTCGGCGCGTTGGGTGTTTTTGGTCAGGTCGTCGAAATAAGCGCGGATGGCCCGGATGCCCTGGGCGGCGATTTCGAGGGGCGGGGATTTGAGGGGG
This sequence comes from Saprospiraceae bacterium, assembly GCA_020847425.1. Lineage (GTDB taxonomy): Bacteria > Bacteroidota > Bacteroidia > Chitinophagales > Saprospiraceae > M3007. The sequence continues at coordinate 2,668 of JADLCC010000072.1, read as the reverse complement.
TTATTGTGGAGTTTGATCTCTTTCAGTAGCGGGAGTTCGGCAATTTCGGAGGGCAGGGTTTCGATCTGGCAGTCGCTCAAATCAAGGGTTTCCAGTTCTTTTAACAAACGAATACCTGCGGGTAAACGGGCGATTTTATTTTTTGCCAGAAAAAGATTGCGCAGCAACGGCAATTCCAACACTTCAGGTGGAAAATCGCTGAAGCGATTGCTTTGCAGGTCCAGCAACGTCAGTTTCCGGAAAGTAGCCAGCCCAAAACCCGTCATCAGTTCATTTTGCGAAAAATATAAACTTTCCAGGTTGGTGCAAAGGCTCATTTCACGCGGAACGGACTGGAATTTATTGTCCCAGAGGTTCAGAACGGTCAGTTTCGGGGCAATCTGTGCAAAAGCAGGCGGCAACGCGTTCAGCCCCAACTGGCTCAGGTCGAGCCGGGTGCTGTTGTTTTGGAGCGCTTCTTCGATACGCTTTGTTGCTGCTTCCTGGTTGGGCATGGATGTGAGTCGTGAGTTGTGAGTTGTGAATTATAAAAATCTGTAACTGGTTAGCACGATCTCAAAATCCCGAAGGGATTGAATATGAATAGCCCCGGATGAAATCCGGGGTAGCCAGTGAGGGGTTTTAGCAACCCTGAAAGGGTTGAATTAAGGCAAAAGGAGCATACATTCAACCCTTTCAGGGTTGCTCATTGTCGCACCCATTTCCCCGGATTTCATCCAGGGCTATTCATATTCAATCCCTTCGGGATTTTGAGAACGTACTAATTAGTTACAAAAATTTGTTGTTATCTGGATAATCCGTTTCATCCTTTCTCCCTACGCGCGCCCTCAACAGCAATGGAGAACGGATTTGCGGAGCAAAGTAAACAGTTTATCCCAAAATGCCGAACTTTACCACCACTCACAACTCACAACTCACGATTCACATCTATGCCGCTCATCGCCCCCCTCCCACCCGACCACGATCCCGAAGTTGCCGAACTCGCGCGCTTTTTCAACGAAACCCTCGGTTTCTGCCCCAACTCTGTGCTCACCATGCAGCGCCGGCCCGCCATAGCCAAGGCATTTATCGAACTCAACAAAGCCGTAATGGACAACCGCGGCCGCGTGACCAGCGATCTGAAACGCCTCATCGGGTATGTGGCCTCGCTGACGGCGGGATGCCAGTATTGCCAGGCACATACCATCCGGGCTGCCGAACGGTACGGCGCGGCGGCGGAGCAACTCGAACACATCTGGGAATACCGCAGCCACCCGGCTTTTTCGGAAGCGGAACGCGCAGCGCTCGATTTTGCCATGGCCGCATCTGCCATTCCCAATGGTGTGGATGCTGAAATTGCCAGAAACGTACAATTGCACTGGAATGACGGCGAAATTGTGGAAATTTTGGGCGTCGTTGCACTTTTCGGCTATCTCAATCGTTGGAATGACAGCATGGGAACCCAACTGGAAGGCCCTGCGCAGGAAGACGGACAACGTTTTTTGAGCGGGCGGGGCTGGACGGGGGGGAAGCATGTTGAAAAGGTGTTTTAGGGTTTTAGGGTTTTGGTGTTTTAGGGTGCCAGCCCTCGATTATCTGTAAAACCAAGAGTCGGCACTCTAAAACACCAAAACACTAAAACCCTAAAACACTAAAACACATACCTTGCTCACCGATTTCTTCGAAACCCGCCTGCGACAGGCACTTGAATTACTGTTCGGCCCGCTGGATGACAACACCTTCAGCGGTATACTCACCTTTTTTGAATGGGTAGACCTGCATGGCGGCAGTTGCCTGTTCCGGCAAGGCGACGAGGGCGACAGCATGTATGTGCTGGCCAGCGGCCGACTGAGGGTGCTGCGGCAGCAGGAAGGCGGGTACAGCGATGCATTTGCAGAAATAGCGGCAGGCCAGACGGTGGGTGAAATGGCCCTGATCACCGGAGAACCCCGCAACGCTGATATTATTGCCATGCGCGACAGTGTGCTGGCCCGTATCTCAAAAGCAGATTTTGAGCGCCTGACCGCCATTTATCCCCAGGCGCTGTTGCATATTTCCAACACCATCATCGAACGTTTGCAGGAGCGGACAGCCGGCCGGCACAAAAAACTGATCACCAACCTTTGCCTGTTACCTATTTCCCCGTCCATCGATACCGCTGATTTTACCCGGCAATTGCAGGAAGCGCTCTCCGTGCATGGCGAAGTGGCCTGTATCGACAGCGGGCAGGTGAATCGGATCCTGGAAATACCCGGTATTGCGCAATGCACCCGCAGTGAAAGCGCGCTCCACCGCCGACTTGCTTCCTGGTTGGAAGAAATGGAAAACAACTACCGGTTTGTGCTGTACCTGCCCGACCCCGCCGATACCGAATGGACGCACCGCTGCCTGCGCCAGGCCGATGAAGTGCTGCTGATCGGCGCATCGGAACAGTCGCCCGAGCTGCATCCCCTCGAAATAAAATACCTGCAGGGGCGTGCGCGCCTTTCTTCGGCCGGCCAGACCCTGGCGTTGCTGCACGCGCCGGAGACAACGGTTCCGTCCGGTACCGCCGGCTGGCTGCAACACCGCACCCTGAATTTTCACCACCACCTGCGCCGGGGCAACGAGGCCGATTTTGCGCGGCTGGCCCGGTTTATCAGCGGAAAAGCCGTGGGACTCGTGCTTTCCGGCGGCGCGGCCAAAGGAT
>JADLCC010000071.1 GCA_020847425.1 Saprospiraceae bacterium | reverse complement strand
GGATATTACGGAAGAACCCGTATTTAAAACAAGTGAGCACCCGATGGTACGTTCCGGTTTGCTGATGGCAGGCGCTAACCAGGCCTGGCAAACAGGGAAAAAGGTCGACGGACTGGAAGATGGCATTCTTACCGCTTACGAAATCAGTCAGATGGACCTCTCCGGCACCGAACTTGTGGTACTCTCTGCCTGTGAAACAGGTTTGGGTGATCTCGAAGGCAATGAAGGGGTGTATGGGTTACGACGGGCTTTTAAAATCGCCGGCGCCAAGTACCTGATTATGAGCCTTTGGAAAGTGAATGACCAAAGCACCCGGGAACTCATGACGGAATTTTACAGGCAATGGCTGGAAAACGGACAAACGATCCCGGATGCATTTACCGCTGCGCAAAAAACGCTGCGTAAAAAATATCCCGATGCTCCTTACCACTGGGCCGGGTTCGTTTTAGTAGAATAACGGTTATTTGACCGTAAACTTTCCAACACCAGCCATTTCTCCGGAAACCGTTTCTTCCAATAGGTAGTAATATAGCCCGGGCTTCAATGGCAGCGAAAGAATTAAATCAAAGTGCAGCGGCGAAACCTGGTTTGCCTGCATAGGCAACTCCTGTGTATAGACCAGATTTTTATCTCTATTATTGAAAATTGTAAGTGTAATTTCTTGTGAATGGTTCGCCTTTTGCCCTTGAAATTGTATTTTGGTCATCCCTTTTTCATCGGGAGCGAATTCAGCAGCAGAAACAGGTCTGTTCAGTTGAACTTGACTGGCATTACCTCGAATCTGGCTATTTATCAAGGTCTCGAAAGAGGCGTTCGTTTGAAAATGGTCCGCACTTGCAATGGGTGCGCTCAACTTTTTCTGAGGGGCAGACTGCGGTATGGATGGATCTTCCGTGCCTGGCGCCTGTGCAGGCGGTGGATTGGAAGGTACCTGAACAGGAGGAATTGGAGATGGAACATCGGGGCGCTTGCGAAAGTATTGCCACCCAAAAATGGTTATTGGAAAAACAATTAACAGAAGTAACAGATAGCGGTACTTATTAAACCGGGGTGCTGGCGCTGCGTTTTCAACCACAATTTCCTGCAACATTTCACGCAAAGCCAGCCTTTGGGGATCGTTTAGTGCATGGGCCGCCTGGCGATAAATGTCCAATTCTTCACGCAAAGCACGATCAGTTGAAAGCCGGGCTTCCAATGACGATCGTTCTTCCAATGATAATTCTCCAGCCAGGTAGCGTTCAAGCAATTCCTGACGTTCATATTTTGACATCATCATCTATCATTGGTGAGTAACTCAATATATGCAGGATCCTGTTTTACCATATCAATTAAACGTTCCTTGCATTGGTGTTTGCGACGGCGCGCGTAACCTTCGCTCCGAAAACCCAACTGTTGTACAATTATTGGAATGGGTGTCTTTAGAAAATGCAACTGCAACAATTTACGACAATCAATACCAATCTTAAGCATTGCTTTTTCAAATAGTTTCCTTCGGTCAAGTTCCAGGATATCCATTTCATGTAAAAAAGCAGGGTGTTCAGCCAACAGTTCATTTGATATTGATCGCTCGTTCCCTGATTTTTTTTGAATACGTGTCAAACGAATATTGCGGCAAACTGAATAAAAATAAGTGCTGAATTTACTAGAAAGTACAAATGCAGGGTCTTTCATTTTTTCGTATATTATTATAACAGCATCCTGAAAAACATCTTGTGCATCTGCTTCTACCCCATTACCCAATTCTGACACCAACCGTCGGATGACAGGCATCATGAGCTGATAAAGCGTTGTCAAAGCCTTCCGATCTCCTACGGTTATCGCATGCACAAAATCTTTTTCAGTGATGTCGCCATTCATAATATATTATTCCACCCTTTTATACCGTTCCACAATCACCCGGTCGATCCCCAGTTTTTCCAGTTTTTCCACACCCTGCTGCGTAAACGTGTCATTTTTGACCGTCACCACAAATGAAAATTTGTGGTCCTCCCATTCCCGGTTGTTAAAATACTCCAGGTGCTCTGTGTACACGCTGTCCACCAAAGTATACGTGCCGCCGCCGCCGGAATAAGCCGCCGTAGCCGTGTCTTTGCCCATAGTCAGGTCATGGAGAAAAAACGCGAAATGTGTCGGCGTTATCATTTTGATCATTTTGTGTTTCGGATTAAAGGTAGAAAAAGTGGAGTCTTTTTCCGTGCTGGTGGCAGAGATGAGTTCCCAGGTGCCGACGAGGGGCAGGGCGGCTGGTTTTTCGGGAGTGGTTTGGCAAGAGGCGAAAAGGGCGAGAGCAAGCAGGAGGGCGGAAGTTGATTTCATTGTTTTTAATTGCGCGGTAAATAGAATATTCGGACAGTATGGCTGTTCCGATGAATGCTCAAATTTACGCCAATTTTCCTGGTCTGAAACACCCCGCATTTTCAATCCACATATTCTTTATACCAAGCCAGCAATCGCCCTAGCAGCTATCTATCTACTTCACCGCATCCGGTGCGCCTTTATACTTCCCGTATTTTCCCAAAAGGGTGCCCACAAAAATAATGACCGGGAAAAACACCTTTTTTACAAAACCCGGAATGTCATTCATATCAAACTCCGACTTGTATTTGGTAATCAGGTAAGCGACGTCAAACAGTCCGGGCTTTTCCCCGCCGTTTGTTTTGGTCGATTGGAAAATTTCCGTCAGGAAATACTCGATGTTGTCCACCGGTTTGATATAACCTTTACAAATCAGCGGCTCCGTACCGTTGTTCCAGAAGCGATGCGGTACGCCTGCCTCGAACGTTGCGGTTTGTCCTGCACCGTAAAACTGTTCTTCTTCGCCAAGTATCTGGACGCCCATTGATCCTTTCACGATCGTCAAACTTTCGGCCTGTTTCAAATGCACATGCATCGGCGGCCCGGAATTGGGTTGTACCACATTTTCGACTTCCAGGTAGCCGCCCGTTTCGTCCTTCACATATTTTACAAAGGTGATTTTTTCGCCGCCGCCATTATCAATGGTATGCGGATAAAGATAGCGTTCCATTCTTCAATATTTTTGGTTTGTGAATACAAGACACTGTTTTTTCAACTGCTTTATCTCTCATTCCTGTCTACGCCGCGTACATATTCGCCCGCCCGTACACCGGAGTTGTGTAACGGACGTGAGACGGGGGCTGGCAAATAAAGGTTGCAACGCGCGAAAACTGACCGGATAAGCCGCCGCCGATCCATGTCGTATTTCACGATCAGAAAGCAGGCCAAGTGTCCTGTAAAAAACCTACTGCATACTATGTGGTGAATGGCTCTCCGGCGCCAGCCATTTCCTGTCGGCATAAAAATTCCCGAAAGGAATCAAAGAAATCAAGAGCAGCAGGCGTGTTTTGGCAGCGCCCCAGCGGTGTTCTGCTTGGGTCAGGAATACCATCAGTATATAAAGCACAAACAGCGCCCCATGCACAGACCCGACCATACGTACAGCCTGTGGTTGCTCAAAAAAGTATTTCAGCGGCATGGCAACAAACAACAAAATCAAATAAGAAACGCCTTCCACAAAGGCAATCAGGCGCAAACGGCCGAGGGTGGTGGTGATAAATTTGAGCATTAGAGGGAGAGATGAGAGATGAGAGATGAGAGAAGTGAGAAGTGAGAGGGTGAGAAGTGAGAGCCGACTTCGATTACACCTGACTACGCTTGACACCCCTATTGATGAATGCCCAAAGTAGCCAGGTTGCGTATAATATCACACATATTTGGAAAGGGAATGTTCAAATAACCGTGTTGAAAATAATTTAACTAATTGATTTTCAGTAACTTAAAAAATAAATTTCATGTTTTTTTGAGCACTCTCTTTATAAATTTTTCTCAGCAAATACAGGCCTGAAAAAGCCAAGCCGAAACCATCAGAGCAGTCAAAAGAGATGTAAAGCCAAGGGTAGTCAGGTGTAATCGAAGTCGGCTCTCACCCTCTCACTTCTCACCTCTCACCTCTAGAGATGTACCAGGCGCGTCGAATACGCCTTCGGCTTGATACTCTCTTTCGCCTGCGATTTGCCCGGCAAAAACTGCCAGGGCGTCACCTGTTTGGTCCAGTCAAAATCGTTTTTTTCGAGGTAGCGGCGGCGGTATTCCACAGGCGTGCACTGGCGGTATTTTTTAAACAGGCGATTGAAGTTGGCGAGGTTGTTAAAGCCCGATTTAAAACTGATCTGGTTGATGGTTTCATCCGTATCGAGCAGGAGTTTGCAGGCATGGCCGACCCGGACATCGATCAGAAAATGGGTAAAACTGCGGAAAGCGAATTTGGTAAAAAAGTGGCTGAACGCCGAATCGCTCATATTGACCTGGGAGGCCACATCGCCGATTTTCAGGTTGGAGTTCGTGAAGTTTTTCAAAATATATCCGTAGGCCACCTGTATGCGGTTGCTGTCGGAGCGCAGCGCCCGCGGTGAAAAACCTTCGCTGGCCAGGTAAGCCACATCGCTGGACTGAGAAAGCAGGTCGAGCAACTGCAAAAACTCCACGATATTGGTGAAACCCTTGTCCTCGGTGAGGTTGATCATGATGCGCATGGCCGCTTCAAAGGTTTTGCCCTGGAATCGGATACCCCGTATCGAATCCCGCAGCAGTTGCCGGATTTTGATAAACCGTTCTTTTTGAAACAATTGCCCGCTGAACAGGTCCATGGCAAACTGGATCGTAATAACGCGGTAGGGCTGACCGCTCTGTTGCAACTGTGCATCGCCGTCCCATTTGTGGTAAAGATAGGGCCCCAGCAACACCAGATCGTAGTCGCTGTACCGTTCCGTGGAATCGCCGACAATGCGGGTACCCGACATGCCTGCCACCAGATTGAGTTCGTATTCCGGGTGGTTGTGAATCGGGTAATCGAAGCCGTTGCAGACCGAGTCGAGCACCACAAAAACATCCGGTGGATTCAGCGGCGTTATTTCACGGTAAATATTCATTCTGATAATTTAATTTTTTTAATTAACCCTTTTGCAAACTTTTCATCATCTATTATTCGATAAACAGAATAAAAGCAATGAAATTATTTATCATTCATAAAAGTACTATATAATTACATAATAGTATCAGTTACCCCCTGCATTAAAGGTGACTTTTGTCGAACTGAAACACAATCAGGCTGCTATGGGTACACTATTTACAGGTAAAATTTTTCGGGGTATAGCCATCAACTTAAGGGCGTTGGGTGGTTTTTGGGGACAGCCCCCTACCCCTAAAGGGGAGTACATTGCGGATAAGGTAGAAAACCGTCTTTCATTTCCCGAAATGTTCTCCCCTTTAGGGGTAGGGGGAAAGGACAAAAGACGGCCCGAAATCCTTAAGTTATCGCCGTGCGAGGGTCTTACGACAGCACGTCACCTGCCCCACCTCGCATTACTGTTTATTTTCCTTTTTTTCACTCAATACGCTGACGCACAAACCTTTGCCGTCTCCGGCACCGTGCTTTCCATCGAAGACAACCAACCCCTGATCGGGGTAAGCGTCCAGGAAAAAGGCACCGGAAACGGTATCACAACCGATGTGAGCGGAAATTTCCGCCTCGAAGTCGCTTCCGGCGATGCGGTACTGCTGTTCCGTTATGTCGGTTTTTCCAACCAGGAAATACCCGTTCAGGGCAGGGCCACGCTTTCGGTTATTATGGGCGCAAATGAAAACATGCTGCAAGACGTGGTCATCACCGGCTACAAAAAAGAGATCCGCAGCAATGTTTCCTCGGCCATCACATCCGTCAAGGCGAAAGATATAGAAAAACTCGTCGTGGTAGGTATCGATCAGGCCTTGCAAGGTCAGGCGCCGGGGGTGATGGTCACGCAGGTGACCGGATCGCCGGGCGACGACATCGCAGTGCGGATCCGCGGGGCAGGTACTTTGGGCAACAACAACCCGCTTTTTATCATCGACGGCGTACCCACAACGGGCAATATCAACATGTTCTCGCCGGGCGATATCGAATCCATCGAGATCCTGAAAGACGGCGCAGCGGCGGCCATTTACGGCGCGCGGGCAGCCAACGGCGTGGTACTTATCACCACCAAACGCGGGAAATCGGGCAAACCTGTTTTTTCGTTCGAAGCCTACTCAGGTATTCAAAACGCCTTTAATCTGCCCGAGCTGCTTAACGCAGCGGAATACCTCACCATCCGCAACGAGGCCATCACCAATGCCAATACGCTCCGTAATCCGGCCAACCAGATCGACACCTACGATACCGCTATTCTCGATACGCTGCCCGACAACGACTGGATCGACCAGGTGTTCAACCCGGCCCCGATACAGCACTACGCTTTGTCGGCTTCCGGCGGCAGCGAATACAGCAGTTTTTACATTTCCGGCGAATACCACACCCAGGATGGTATTTTTAAAGGACAGGGATTTGACAAATACCAGGTGCGTTTCAACGGCGAACTCGGCAACAAACGCTTCAAACTCGGTAACAATCTCTCCTTTTCCCATACCGACCGCCAGGTCATCGGCGCTTCCGGCGACGGCTACGGCCCGGGCAATGAATTGAGCGGCATCCGTTACGCCCTCATCGCGGCGCCGGTTTTCCGCAGCCATTACGCCGACGGCACACCTGTTAATGTGTCCTCCGAACTCGGCGACCCCACGCTGTTCGGCGACGGCAACGCCAACCCACTCGTTTTTATCGAAAATACCGACTGGCACATTCAGCGTTACCGCGTTTTTGGAAATGTTTTTGCCGAATTGCAGATATTGGACGGTCTGAAACTGCGCAGCACCCTCGGCGGCGATTTTCAGTTTGAACGCGAAAAACTGTTCAAAAAACGCCTTTCCGCCGCTGTTTACGACCCTACTTCCCTCAATGAAGGCCGGGTGTTCAACCAGACTTTGGTGTGGAACAACACGGCGGATTTCCAGCGCACTTTCGGAGACCACCGCATTTCTGCGCTGCTGGGCATGGAGGCCATCCAAAACCACACCGATTACCTCGGCGCATCTGCCAATAATTTCCGCCGCAACGACCCGCTGTTCCGCTACATCGACGCGAGCACCCCGCAGGAACTTGGCAACGTCGGCGCATCGGGTATCGCCACCGAATGGGCTTTGTTGTCTTATTTCGGGCAGGCGGGTTACTCGTACAAAAACCGCTATGTCGTAAGCGCTGCTGTGCGACGCGACGGCTCCTCCCGTTTCGGTCGCAACAACCGCTGGGGCGTTTTCCCCTCCGTTTCTGCGGCCTGGAACCTGTCGAACGAGCGCTTTTTTGAAAACATCAAGTTTGTTTCCAGCCTGAAATTCCGCGCCAGTTGGGGCCGACTGGGCAACCAGGAAATCGGGATTTACCCGTACAGCTCTCTGGTGAGCACCGGCGACTTCGTGTATGTGTTTGGTAATGAAATTGTTACGGGCGCCAGCATCCTGGAAACGGGCAACAGCAATATCCGCTGGGAAACGAGCGAACAAAGCAACCTCGGACTCGATATGAGTTTTTGGGGCGACCGCTTTTCGCTGACGGCCGACTTGTTCCGAAAAACCACCAAGGACATCCTGGTGCGGGTACCGGTGCCGCAAGCCGGCGGCGCAGTACGGCCACCTTACATCAACGCCGCTTCCGTACAAAATGAAGGTATCGAACTGGGCCTGATTTATAAAAACCGGGTCGGAAAATTCAACTACAACATCGGCGCCAACATCAGCAGCGTGCGCAACGAGGTCGTATCCATCGCCGACAGCGAACCGATTCTCGGCGGTTTCGGGCTGTCGGACGGCGCGCTGACCAAAACCGAACCGGGTTACCCCGTCGGATCGTTTTTCCTGTATCAAACGCAGGGGATTTTCCAGACGCAGGCGGAAATCGACGCCAGTCCGTTCCAGACGGTGAACACCCGCCCGGGCGACGTGAAATTTGCCGACCTGAACGGCGACAATAAAATAGACGATAAAGACCGGCAGCATCTCGGCAATCCTTTCCCGGATTTTACCTATGGCGTCAACCTTGGTTTTACCTGGAAAAATTTCGATTTCTCCACGCTCGTGCAGGGTATTTACGGCAACGACGTGTATTTCCTCTACGGCAATTTCGCTTACGAAACACAGTCGCGCGGCTTCAATTCGTACCGCGAGATCCTCAACCGCTGGACACCGACCAACACCAATACCGATATCCCGAAAGTGAGCCTTGACGACCGCAATGGCAACCGCCGTCCTTCTACCCGATTCCTGGAAGACGGCTCTTACCTGCGCATCCGCAATGTTACCCTGGGTTATAATTTTAAAGGTTTGCTCAAATGGGAAAACATCAGCGGCCTGCGGCTGTACGTGACGGCACAAAACGCGCTCACCTTCACCAAATACTCCGGTCTCGACCCCGAAATTCAGGCCAATGCCAACGACACCCGCGGGCTGGGCATTTCGTCCGACCTGGCAGTGGGTATCGACTGGGGGACGGTGCCTGCGCCGAGGACTTTTATTGCGGGACTGAAACTGGATTTCTAAATTGGTTATCAGTTATCCGTTATTCGTTATCAGGGTGCGTTGCTTTGAGCATTAGCAAAAGCCAAAGGCCGACATCCTGATAACCGATAACGGATCACTGATAACTTCAATACCAATACCATGAAGTTATCTCACTGTATTCTTATATTCTCCGTATTTGCGCTGGCGTCCTGCCAGGGCATCCTCGATAAAGAGCCCATCGCGACACTCGATGCCGGTTCGTTTTTCCAAACGGAAGACGACGCCGAACAGGCCCTGAATGCCGCTTACCAGCCTTTGCTGATGAGCAGCAACAACAACAATTATTACTGGGCATTTGCTGAAGTGGCCTCCGATGAAGCCATCACCGGCGGCGACGGCTCGCGGCCGGGCATCACGGAAATGGAAGCCCTGACCTACACGCCGCGCACAGAGGAGTTCAATACCTTCTGGAAACTGCAATACACCGGCATCACGCAGTGCAACCTGGTGCTCGACAACATCGGCAAAATCGACATGAGCGAAAGCAGCCGGAACAATATTTCCGGCCAGGCGCTTTACCTAAGGGCCTATTACTATTTTCTGTTGACACAGGTTTTTGGCGATGTGCCGCTGTTTACCAAAGTGACGCCACCCGACCAACTGAAAGTGCCCAAAACGCCGAAAGCCGAAGTGTACGCCCAGATTGTGGCCGACTGCGAAATGGCCGGCACATTGCTGCCCAGCCAGCAGGCAGATGCAGGACGCGCCACCAAAGGCGCGGCGTATGCCCTGGCGGCAAAAACCTATTTGTACGAAAAAAACTGGGATAAAACGCTGGAATACGTGGCCAAAGTGAAGTCCTTAAGCGTGTATGCGCTGATGCCCGACTACGTGGACAATTTCAGAAAACACACACAAAACAACGCCGAATCGGTCTGGGAAATCCAGCACGCCAACCTCGAACTCGGCGTCGGCAATTTCCTTAACCAATGGTGGGCCTCCAAAAAATACGAGGGTTACGGTTTCGCCGAAGCGACCGAGGCTTTTGTGCTCAGTTTTGAAGCCGACGACCCGCGCCGCAAATTCACCGTGGCCATGAACAACGAGGATTATTTCGGCGTGGTGTACAAAAACTCCTTTTCCTCCACCAAATACGGTGTGCGCAAATACCTGCAAGCCAAGGATTCCGTCACACAAAAAGCCGATGGCGACATCAACTACACCGCTATCCGGTTTGCGGAAGTGCTGCTCTGGGAAGCGGAAGCGCTCACGGAACTGGGGCGCGTTGCGGAAGCGCAGGCCCCACTCGAGCAAGTGCGCGCCCGGGCCAGGGCGCAGGCAACCAACCCCGCTACGGCCCTGCCAGCCATCACGACCACCGACCAACAGGCCATGCGCGAAGCCGTCCGCCACGAACGCCGGGTAGAACTGGGTTTTGAAATGCACCGGTTTTTCGACCTCGTGCGCTGGGGCATTGCCGCACAGACTTTACCGGGATTTCAGGAAGGAAAACACGAGGTGTTCCCGCTGCCGCAAACGGAAATTGATTTGAATACGGCATTGGTGCAGAATGCGGGGTATTGATTTTTCTATGCCCGACGTAGGAATAATGGCAACGCGGATGACGCGGATGAGGCGGATTTCCCCAACGTAGAGTTCTGGCCGTTGTTGGCGTCCCCGCCAACAACAAACGGTGGAATGAGTACCTAAAGCATCTTCTGAAACGACTTTATTGTTGGCGGGGACGCCAACAACGGCCCAATTGTCAACGCTACGAGGGAAAAAATCCGCGTAAATCCGCGTCATCCGTGTCATCCGCGTTGCCATTGTCATCAAGTGCGCGTACCACGAGCACGTCCATTATCAAAATTCGGTATAAACCATGATACCGATTAACAAGCACATATGCAGTTTCTAAAATACACTTTTTTACTTTTTGCCCTAACCTGCAAAGCCATCCTGCTCACCGCGCAATCGGGCCAGATCGCCATTCCCCGCGTGGAGCAGATGCCCGCTCAGCCGGCGCCATACAACATGCGCGACTGGCGCCAGGTAGCGCTGCGCTACGACTCCTTTGTGTACGACCTGCAAAAAACAGGACAGTATTTGCCGCTGTCGTACCTGGGCCCTGCTGGCATCAATTACCCGCAAAATGCCACTTTCCGCCTGCACACCTACGTCGGCACCAATTCTCCGCTCGGCAATGAAGCCATCAATGTGCTGCCATCGCTGGTGGGGGCATCTCTCGTGGGCGCAGACAAAAGCACACAATTCGGGCAGGACTGGCTGCTGATGAGCCAGGATTTTTTTAACAAAGCCAACGGCGAAAACATCTACCTCAACAACCCAGGATCCAGCAGCGGCAACGACTGGTGGTACGACCTGATGCCCAATGTGTATTTCTACCAGTTACACGACCTGTACCCCAACCTGGGCGGCGATGCAACATTTCAATTCACCGCCATTGCCGACCAGTTCCTGGCAGCGGTGCGGGCCATGGGCGGCAGCGACACGCCATGGGAACCTGCTTTTATGAATTACCGCGCCTGGAAATTCAAAACCATGGAGCCCAATCCCAACGGCGTAAAAGAACCGGAAGCCGCCGGCGCCTACGCCTGGGTGCTTTACAACGCCTGGAAAGCAACCGGAAATCCGGAATACCTGAAAGGCGCCGAATGGTCCATCGAGTTTCTAAGTGCCTGGCAATCAAACCCTTCCTACGAATTACAACTGCCTTACGGCACCTATACGGCGGCAAAAATGAACGCCGAACTCGGCACGAAATACAACGTGGAAAAAATGGTCAACTGGTCGTTCGACCGCGGCGACCTGCGGGGCTGGGGCACGATCGTCGGCGCCTGGGGTGGTTACGACGCATCGGGACTGGTCGGCGAAGCCAACGACGCCGGCAACGATTACGCGTTCCAACTGAACGGCGTGCAGCAGGCTGCAGCCCTCGCGCCCATGGTGCGCTACGACAAACGTTTTGCCCGCGCCATCGGCAAATGGATACTCAACCTGAGCAATGCCACCCGCCTGTTTTACCCCGGTTTTTTACCCGCCAACCTGCAGGATGCTACGGCCTGGTCGACGGTCAACGACCCGCAGCAGGTCGTCGGCTACGAAGCCCTGCGCCAGAAATTCCAGAACCTCTCGCCCTACTCCACCGGCGACGCCCTGCAAGGCGGCTGGGCGGCCACCAACCTCGCCCTCTACGGCACTTCCTCCATCGGCTACCTCGGTTGCATGTTGAAAACAACCAATGTGGATAAAATCCTGCAAATCGACCTGCTCAAAACGGATTTTTACGGCAGCACGGCCTACCCTACTTACCTCTTGTACAACCCTTACGGCACCGCTTATCTGGTACAAATGGACGCCGGCGCCGGCCCGGTGGATATTTATGATGCCCTTACCGAAAGTTTCCTGCAGCAAAATGTTTCCGGAACGGTCAATATAACCATCCCGGCCAACCAGGCTGTTTTGGTGACCCTCGCCCCGGCGGGCGGCGCTATCGCTTATGACAAAAACAAGATGCTTATCGACGGCGTAGTGGTCGATTATGACCAGCATGCACAGGCTTACGCCGCCGCACCCCGGATCAAAGCCTTTGTGGCAGCCAAAAATCCGCTCGAAATAAGCGACTCCACGGCAGTGTATGCTACCGTCGACGACGCCGATTCGGACCAGATCACGTACGAATGGAGCGTTACTGGTGGCAATATTTCCGGTTCGGGCGCCACGGTCAACTTCATCGCACCGGCCGTGCAAGGCAGCGCGGAAATCCGCCTGATTGCCACCGACCCGGAGGGCAACAGCGACACGTCTACCCTGCTGCTGTCCGTCGTTCCCGAAATCAACGATG
>JADLCC010000070.1 GCA_020847425.1 Saprospiraceae bacterium | reverse complement strand
GGAATAACCCGCCTTCGCCTACGGCTACGGCGGGTGAAGGAGAGATGGCAGAGTTGGTTTAATGTACCTGATTCGAAATCAGGCGTACCTTTACGGGTACCGGGGGTTCGAATCCCTCTCTCTCCGCTCAAATTATTTGCGCATCTGTCGGATAAGTCCGGCAGATGCGCTTTTTTTTCGGCCTGCTTTTCCCTCCCCCCGTTTACCGTATCCATTTTAAATCTGCTTATCTATTTTATGATAAGTAATCAAACAAAATTAGTTTGAACTAATTCTTCTGTAACTCATTGATTAACATTGCCATTTGCTCTTTGCAATTTTGCCCTTTTACTTAGATACGCTAAACAGGGGAAGTACACTCGCGTGGTGATTCCGCTCCCTGCTAACGGACGCCCAAGCGCGGCAAAAAAAGAAAATACCTCCTATTTCGACCCACTTTGCAAAACGGGGCGATGCGGTAACGCATCGCCCTTTCTTTTGCCCCCGATTTTATTATTCACTTAAATTATTAAGCTATGAAACACATCACTACCACGATCTTGCTGGTCTGGACCAGCCTATGCATGCTCAATGCTCAAACGGTAACCACCATCACCACGAATGCCAGCAAAATTGACGACGACATCATTTTTGACTCCGCTGGAAACCTGTACGGGTCCAACTATGTTGGCTCAACCGTGTATAAACGAACACCTGATGGTATAGAATCGGTTTTTACCACTGGAATCGGAAGCCCTAATGGGATGGCATTCAATGACGATGGGACCATTGTATTAGCCGATAATACGGGCAATAAATTATACAAGATATTCCCCGATGGAAGCAAGATAGTACTGATTCCCTCTATTAACGGGCCATCTGGCATGCTCCGAATGCCAAATAGTGATACCATTCTGGTAACCACTTACATTCAACACAAAATCTGGAAACTCGCACCCGATGGCAGTCTGACTGACTACTTAAGCCATCCACAATTTAACGGTCCCGTTGGACTTTGTTATGACGCCGCCGGGAATCTATACGTGGCTAATTTTTCAGACCGAAAAATTTTCAAGGTGACTCCCAATGGCGAAATCAGCTTCCTGGCCCAGCCTCCGCTTGGTCAAAATATTGGTTTTCTTGCCTACACCAATGGCTTTTTGTATGCCACGGCATTCAATGCACACAAAATTTATAAGATTGATTTGAATGGAAACTACAATGTTTGGTTGGGTTCTACTTTGGGCACTACAGATGGTAATGCTACTGTCGCGAAATTCAATCAGCCCAACGGAATACGTCCTTCATCGACTGGCGATACCTTGTATGTCTCGGATTTCGGTTCAAAAAGGGTGCGGATGATCACCAACCTGAATGGAACAAGCCATACGAATAACCTTGTGGGACCAGAATGGAATGTAAGGGTCTCTCCCAATCCCGTGGATCAAAATGCGCTCATTACTTTTGAACTTCAGGATCCAACCCTTATCAGCCTGTCGCTTTATGATATACAGGGGCGCCTGGTTCAAACGATTTTGCCGGAAACAGATCTTGGTGCAGGCAAGCATCAATGTTTATTGCAAAAAAATGATTTACAAGCTGCCACCTACTTCCTGCACATACGGTCCGGCGAAGGCCAAAACAGGGTACATAAAGTGTTAATCCTGTAGGTCCTCGGAGCTTCGAAGCGACAGGAAGTTTTGATGAGTCAATATTTACAGGCCAATCCATCTCTCTCCACCCAAATTATTTGCGCATCTGTTGGATAAGTCCGGCAGATGCGCTTTTTTTCGGCCCTGTTCGGTGTTACAGGCCTACCTTACCACCACTGCTACCTTCTTTCACTTCCTCCTGATGAAAAACACCATGGATTTTTTCCAAACCAATCCCACTGCCGACCACCCGCCACTCCACATCACCGACGAAGCGGAAGCCTGCGCCGCCGTGCTCATCGCCTGCCTGCGTGCCAACGAACTCGACAGCGACGAAGACAACGCAGCATTTTACACGACCATCAAAAGCCGCAATATTTTTTTGGGGTACGATGCTGCGGCGCTGGTCGCCACCGCTGCCCAGTATTTTGAACAGGCCGGTAGCCCGGCAGCGCTCATAGACGCTGCCATCGGCGCTATCCGGGAGCAAACCCGGCTGCCCCTGTTCTACCACTGCCTCGATGTTATGCTGGCCGACGGCATAGTGACGCCCCGCGAAAACGAGGTATTCCACTACCTGAAAAGGAAATTCAAAGTGGAGGACGAACTGGCCTGGAAAGCGCTGGAGGTGATGGTGATGAAGAATAAGTTGTAAGTGTGGAATATGGACTGCTTTCCTTTCTTACAGCAAAAACCG
Organism: Saprospiraceae bacterium; assembly: GCA_020847425.1. Classification (GTDB taxonomy): domain Bacteria; phylum Bacteroidota; class Bacteroidia; order Chitinophagales; family Saprospiraceae; genus M3007. The sequence continues at coordinate 2,855 of JADLCC010000070.1, read as the reverse complement.
ATACGTAAATTTCACCAGAAAAATATTCTGTGGCCTGGTGTGGAATACGTTGTCGAACAAACTGCGCGGGAGCGGTGTGTCCAGGTCCGAGTTAGCATTCGGTGTGTTGCCCTGCGACCAGACGAGGTACAACTCCGAACCCGGGACGTACTCCCAGCGGGCAACAAGGTTGGAGCGGAACTGAACAAAGTTAAAATCCGGGGTCTCTAAAAAATAATCCGTTGTACCATTCCGGTCTTCATCCACCGCAAATCCGCCGGGCATTTCCTGGATTTCCTGTGCACCATAACGATGAAAACGCCCGTCGTAATCATGCCCGAGCGGGTTGGTCACATAGCCGTAGTTGTTGTATAAAGCCCTGAAAATGAAGGGTTGGGCGTAGTATTGAACGGTTAGATTAGGCGTGAGGTTGTAATTGATACGCGCCGTCAGCGAAAGACTGCGCTGGTCCACTTCACTGACGATCGTGCGCCTTTGGGTCCCGTAATCCACCTGGGTGACGAACTGATCCTGCCTGCGCCAGCTGCGGCTGTAGCCCGGGAAAAGGCTGAATTTCAGGGCATCGAGCAGTTGTACGTCGATGCCTAAACTGTAATCCTCGTATTGCACCGTATTTCCGAAACCCTCGGCGTAATTGGCATTCACGCTGAACGACACCTTTTTCCGGGCGTCTGTTTGAATGTACACAAAACTTCCCATGCCGGGCGGTTTGCGAAGCGAAGAGCCGCCGCGCAGGGCGTTGTTGGAAATTTCGTTGGGATTCCAGGTCAAGCCCATGCCGACGTTCCAGTTGTTTTTAAACCACGCATGGGTATTCGTATTGAAGGCAGAGTACAAAAATTGCCCACCAAAATCCCAGCGTGCCCAGTGGTTGTAATTGATGCGCCAGGTCCTGAAAATGGAAAAAGGTTTTTGTATCTGATAGCCTGCCCAGGTAAAATGATTGATCTCGTCGGCGCTTAGCAAAAAGCCTACGTCGTTCAGTTCGAGCTCCGGGGAACGCCAGGTAATGCCCGATTCGAATTTCAGTACCCCGCCTTTTTTATCCGGTGTGCCGCCGATTTTCCCGATTTTAAAAGTGCCGCCATTGCCGCTGAGTGCCGTGCGGGTACTGTCGATCGAAAGGTGCCGGGCGTTTTCTCGCTGAAACAGGTGCACGAATCCGGTTTGTGTCGCCAGTATGGTTTCGGGACTCCCTTCGACGCGACTGAACAACGTGCTGGCTTTCACATACCACCAGCGGTTTTTCCAGAAATGCTGGAAATCGATGCCGGCGGAGTAGGCGTTGCGGTGGAGCAGGTCGAGGTCGTTTTCCCGGTTGACGGCGGTGAAAATGCCTCCGATGATGGTATTCCCGCCGTCAAAATCCTTGAGCAGGCGGCCAACGGTATAGTTGGTCAAAGGTTCCACTATTTCCTTGCGGCGCTCGCCATGGCGGTCGATGGTGGCCGATTCGCGCTGCGTTACACTTTCCAGCAGGCCTATGGACCAACCATTTTTTGTTTTTCCGCTGAATTTCGCCGCGCCCAGGATAGAGGTTTTCTGCGGCTGATCGGCATATTCACCATTCTGTAGTTGCACGCCGCCATGCGGAGCGCCGCCAATACGCCGGGAGTAAAAAAGCAGGTCGGCGTCATAATTTCCACCCGCTTCCGAGCCGGTGAGCTGGTAGTCGAACAAATTGCGGCTTTCGATAAAAAACGGGCGCCTTTCTTCAAAAAATATCTCGTAGCCGTCCAGCCGCACCGCGCCCGGGTCGGCTTCCACCTGTCCGAAATCGGGATTGATCGTAAAATCCAGGATCAGGTCGCTGGTGACTGCGAGTTTGCCGTCGAGCCCGCCATTGATGTTGTTTCTGCTGCCATCGGCGAAGGGGTTGCCTTCTTCTTTTTCAAAACGTTCGGTTTGCGCCACCAGGTAAGGCGCCAGTTCCACCTGTTTTCGGGTGGTCAGATCGCGCAATCCCAGCAATTCCCCGAATTCGCTCACCCAGCCGCCCGCGTTTTGCGGAATGTACTGCCAGTACGAACGTTCGGCTTTCCGGAAAATCAGGCGTTGCACCTGGAAGCCCCAAACGGGTTCGGCCTGGTTGCCGTAGCGCAGCTGACTGAACGGGATTTTCACCTCCGCCGTCCAGCCCAGCGAGTCGATATGCGTTTTGGCATACCAGATCGGATTCCAGTTGGTGTCCCAGTTGTTGCCGTTGCTCGAAATGAATTCGTCCCCTTTCACCCCGCTGACCGAAAGGGTAAAGGAAAATGCGGAACGCAGGTCGTGGTAACTGTCGATATTGATCTCCACCCAGTCGCCGGGAAACTCGTCGCGGCGGCTCATGCGCTCCACGATGCTGTCGGGCGCAGTGTCGAAACAGCGGTACGCAATGAGCAGGTATTTTTCGTCGTAGAGGATTTTGAACCGGGTCTGCTGACTCGGCGCCATGCCTTCCGAGGGCTTGTACTGGACAAAATCTCCGCCCCATTCCACTTTGTCCCAGAGCGCCTCATCGGGAATTCCGTCCAGTTCGATGGACGCGCCGCCGGAGAATTGGGTGGTGTATTGTTTTTTAACGATGTCTGTCTGCGCCACCTGGGCAGACATTTTTACAACACACAGAAAGAGCAGAATTGGAAGGGAAACGATTATTTTCATAGATAGAAAGATTGCAGAGAGGGAGCTGCGGGAAGGACAGGGCGCCGGGGCAGGAGGTTGCAAATATGGGCAGATATTTTGCAACGGTCACCCTTAACCCTGACACACATCATGCCCCCATTTTTGGGCGTGCGCAGCGTTGAAATGACCTTTGCACAAATCCATTTCATCATGACAAGATTATTATTGGGACTGTTATCCATCCT
>JADLCC010000069.1 GCA_020847425.1 Saprospiraceae bacterium | reverse complement strand
TCACAAATCGTGGCGCAGCATCAAAACAACCCGCTGAATTATGAGCACCACTTATACAAATGAGATCGCTTCGCATTCGACGACGCGAAAGATATTCTTTGTAGGGTTTGAACATTCCCTGCAAAGCAATATTTTACATTTCCCTCAAGGCAATCCTGATTTTATTCCTTTACTGGAAAACAACCCTTTTAAGGTATTTCAATGGCTGTTGAAACACATCACCAGCCCGGAAACTGCCGGACAAAGCGCAGTTTTTTTTAAATCGGACTGGCTGATAAACGATCGCTTCCGGCTGGCTCAACAGATCATGGGACATCCAAACCTGATGCGCATTCCGCTGATCGTACTTGCGGATGACAAGCACCCGGTATCGACGGAAACCCTGGTAGCCAATGGTATTGATGATTGTTACGAAAGTCCGGTAGAATGGAGCGCCGTGGAAACCCGTCTGGAGTTTCTGATGCAATTCAAACAAAAGATCCTGACACAATCCAGGCAAGCGGTTCAGGACAATTTTGAGTTCAAAATCCCACTGCTAAAACGTGTGGTCGATGTCATCGGCGCTGTGTTGGGCATTGTTTTGTCGGCTCCGATCTGGATACCTACCGCAATTGCGATCAGGCTGGAATCGTCAGGGCCCATACTCTACCGTTCCAAACGCGTAGGTACGGGTTATCACGTTTTCGATTTCTGGAAATTCCGTTCCATGTTTAAAGATGCCGATCAGCGCTTGCAGGAATGCAGGCACCTGAACCAATACCAGGACTCATTCCCCATATTTGTCAAATTTTCTCAGGATCCGCGTGTCACGCGTGTGGGGCGTTTTATCCGGAAATACAGCATCGACGAACTGCCGCAATTGCTGAATGTATTGTGGGGCGACATGTCGCTGGTGGGCAACCGCCCTTTGCCACTTTACGAAGCAGAAATGCTTACCTGCGATGAATGGAGCACCCGTTTTATAGCCCCTGCGGGCATTACCGGGCTCTGGCAGGTAACCAAACGCGGACAGTCGGACATGAGCACGGAGGACCGGATCAACCTCGATATCGTGTATGCGCAAAGCCATGATGTCTGGGCCGACCTGCGAATCATGCGCAGGACATTCGGCGCATTTATCCAGCATGAAAATGTCTGAATCCACACTACTGAACATTTTGAGCCTGGGTGAAAAACCGGTACGCTGGAACGCTGTTCCGGCATCTAAAAATGGCCAAGCATTGCCGGAACAGTGTTCCATCTTACAAAAATGTCCAGTAGTGTGGTCTGAATCGCTTGTTACGGTGATTACCGTGAATTACAATGAGGCGGAAGTTACCTGTGCTTTGCTCGACAGTATCCGTCGGCAGCCTTACCGGCCTGTCGAAGTGATCGTCGTAGACAATGCCAGCCGGGAAAACCCGGAAACGTTGTTCAGGAGCCGGTACCCGGAGGTTACTTTCCTGCGCAGCGAACAGAACCTGGGCTTTGCGGGCGGCAATAACCTGGCCCTGAAGCATGCTACCGGCGCGTATCTTTTTTTTGTTAACAACGATGCGGAACTGACGGATCATACGATTGGAAACCTGTTGCAGTTGTTTGAAAATCAGCCTCAGGCAGGTATTGTAAGTCCTTTGATTTGTTACGCTCCCGAAGCGGGCGCGGGTGCCGGCCCCGACCTGATACAATATGCAGGTATGACGCCGATTCACCCACTCACGGGTCGCAACCGCACCATCGGCAACCGGGAGCCGGATAGCGGTCAATATTCCGAACCCAAACAAACAGCCTACGCCCACGGCGCTGCCATGATGGTACCACGCCGTGTTTTGGATCTAGCAGGACCCATGCAGGAAGATTTTTTCCTGTATTACGAAGAACTGGACTGGAGCGAACGCATCCGGAAAGCCGGCTGGCAGGTGTGGGTACAGCCTCTGGCAAAAGTATACCACAAAGAAAGCCTCACAGTGAAAAAACTGGGCGCCCTGAAAACGTATTTCCTGAACCGAAACAGGGTCTGGTTTATGCGCCGTCATTTCGGCCGCCTGCAACGCATAGGGTTTTATATTTATCTGGGCCTGGTCTTGGCGCCAAAAAACATAATCGTTTATACTTTGCATGGAGAATGGGCTAATTTGCGGGCTTTTCTGCGCGGGGTGTGGTGGAATGTTGATGAGGGTTGATAAGTTGAGGGTTGAGAAGTTGAGGATGGTAACCCATGACTAAGTGGGAATGTTCAAAAAAGCCATGAGTTACCACCCTCAACTTCTCAACCCTCAACTTCTCAACAAACAACCCCTACAAAACCTACCAATTTTTCCAAAATGGCTTTTTTATACTGTCTTTTTATCGTGCTGACCTGCCTTTTTTTGGCACAACTGCTGTACCCTTTTGTGACGGTACTGCTGGCGCAACTATTTGGCAAAGAAAGGCTTAACGATAACTCAAGTACCGAAAAGACGTTCGATTACGCCTGCATCATCACCGCATACCGCAATGCCGCCATCGCCAAACCCTTGGTGGAATCGCTCTTGCGGCAAACGCACGACCGGCACCTGATTTACCTGGTGGCGGATGAATGTCCTGAATTTGATTTCGATATTTCAGATGAACGTTTCGTACTGCTCCGCCCGGAACCGCCGCTGCGCCTGAAAGCCAAAAGCATTCGTTATGCCATCGAACATTTCAGGCGCAATCCCGACTATATTGTTGTTTTTGATGCCGACAACCTAGCGCATCCGCAATTTCTGGAATACATCAATCCGTATGCCGCATCCGGGTACAAATGTATCCAGGGGCAACGCTGCGCCAAAAACCTGGACACTACCTATGCCGCGCTCGACAGTATGGGCGAACATTACAAAAACTATGTGGAGCGCTACGTTCCCTGGCTGCTGGGTGGCTCCTCGGTCATCAGCGGTTCGGGTATGGCAACGGAAACAAATTTATACAAAGCATATCTCGCTTCGCCCGAAATAGAACAGGGGCAGCACCAGTGGAAAAAGATGTTGCAGGAAGATAAAATTCTGCAAAACTTTATCCTCCGCCAGGGCGGCACTATCGCTTATGCGCGCAAGGCGCTGGTGTACGACGAAAAGGTAGATACCGGCGCTGCGGTGGAAACGCAGCGCAGTCGCTGGCTTTTTTCCTATTTCCAGAACCTGCCTAATTCTTCGGGCCTGCTGTGGCGCGGACTTACCCGCCTGAATTTCAATCAATTGTATTTCGGTTGGGTTACCATTGCCCTGCCAATGTTCATACAGGTCGGGCTGGCCGGGCTCCTGGCATTGGCCGGGCTTTTTATTTCTCCTTACCTGTCGGTAGCGCTGGCGCTGGCGCTCGTTATTTTTGTGTTGAATATCTTGTGTGTTTTGCTGCTCGACGAGGCGCCACAACCCGTTTGGGATGCCGTCTGGCAGGCGCCGAAATTCGTGTGGCGGCAATTTGCAGGTCTTTTCAAAATGCGCGACCCCAACAAAAACTTCCAGCATACGGAGCACAAAAAATACGTGTCCGTGGATGAAGTCGTGAACCGCAAAGAACAACCGCCCACCCAATAGCCAGGCCGTGAAACAGCGCATCGAATACATCGACTTTGCGAAAGGGTACGCGATTTTCACGATCGTGTGCTACCATGCCCTGCAACAGGTGGCGCTGTCGCCGCTGTGGCAAAAAGCGATCGTATTTGGCGGCACGGGCGTGCATTTATTTTTTTTGTTGTCGGGTTTTGGCCTGGCCTGGTCGGCGCAACTGGAATCGACGCTCGTTTTTTACCGGCGCAGGATGAGCAAGGTCTGGTTTCCTTATGTGCTGGCACTGACGCTCAGTTGGCTGGCGGCTTTTGCATTTCATGTTTTCCCCGATGGCTGGGATGCCTGGCTGGCCGGCGTAGCCCTGTACCAGATGTTTTCAGCGCAGTACATCGAGAGTTTTGGCGGGCATTTTTGGTTTATCAGCGCCATTCTGCAGTTTTACCTGGTGTTCCCCTTATTGGTCCGGCTCCATCATAAATTACCATCCCGGCTCTTTCTGTTGTTTGCATTTTGCCTTTCCGTTGCATGGTGGCTGGTGGTATATTTTTTCGGTAAAAGCGATTTGCGCAACTGGAACAGTTTTTTCCTGCAATTTCTGTGGGAATTTGCGCTCGGTATGGCATTGGCCGTTTGGATGCGCGAAAAAAAGGAAGGCCGCGCAGAACGGGTACAAAACCTGCTGGAAGGCCGCAGCGCTTTTTGGTGGCTGTCCTTGCCTGTGGGGCTCCTTTTTACGGGTGTGATGATCGGAATGATTGTAAAAATGGGCGAGATCGGGCGCGTTTTTAACGACATACCCGCGCTGCTGGGATACACATGCCTCAGTATTTTTGTATACCAGACAGGTCGGCGCTGGTTGCCCTCGCTGAATCGTTTTTTTATTTGGATCAGCAGTTTTTCCTATTCCCTGTACCTCACACATGTACTGGTATTACACCTTTACATGTTGGCATTGGGCGTTGCCGTTTTGACAGTCCCAACGCTTCTGTTGTACCTGGGGTTGGCATTGGTGGCAGGGAAGGTATTTGAGAGCGGCATCAGAAGCAAGAATTCGTAGCATTCTTTCATGCAAATGCTTGATTATCAAGCCGAATTACTGGGCCACCCACCGCACCAATCCATCACTTATGCGTCCCTTCCAAACCCGCCTGTGGCGTCGGCACTTGCGCTTCCGAATGTATTTCCGTCGGTAATATCACCTCCAGCGGGCGAATATGCCTGCCGTCGGCCCAGCAGCCCAGGTAGCACTGTTCGGGAGTATTGCCAAATACGATGTGTTCGTTGCAGCCTCGCCGGGTATGGTCCATCAGGGCGTCGCCGAATTTCCAGTAACAATTGAAATCCACTTCATTGAGGCGGGACGTCATCAGCACCCGTTTGGAGGTGTAGTTGCGCACGCCGGTATCAAAATCGAGGTCGTAGGAGTAGGGCTCCGAATGAGAAGCCAGCACCCAGCGGTGTCCTGTCGAATCGCGGTCGCGGCGCTGCACCACCAGGTTGCGCTGGGGGGTGCGCACGGCAGTCTGGAACACGAGCCGGCCGAATTCGTCGCCCACCACATAGTCGTCTTCACCGACCACCACAACCAGGCTCAGGTCGTCGGGCAGTCCGGCGTAATCGGTCAGTCTGGCGCCTTTGAACGGTCCGCTGCCGGGCTCGCAGAGCAGCATGGAAGCAGGTTTGGGGATGCCGTATTTTTCCCAGTGTACACCGAGGTTGCTGACAATCACCCCACCGTAGGAATGGGCAATGTAGGCTACTTTATCGGTTCTGGGGCGCACATGTCCGTCTTTTTCCAGCGCTTTCAGGGCATCCTTGATGCCTTTGGCGGCATTTTCAGGAAAACCCTCGGGGCGCGGCCACACCAGGTTTTTCTGGTAACGCGGGTAAATGACAATATTGCCTTTAGCGACCAGGTGTTTGATCCATTTGCCGTAAGCCATAGGATTGTAGGCGCCGTAACCGTGCATAAACACGACGACATCCGCCGAATCCGGTTTCGGATCGGTGGGTTCGAACAACCAGTACCCGTCGGCTGTTGTGGCGTTGTCGTAAAATGCCACGGACTGGTGTGTATATTCCGCTCCGCCAGGGCCGGTGGCTGGTTGCCCGGGATACGGCGCGGGTTGTGCCGCAGCAAAAATCCCCCGGAGCAGCAGGGGCGACATAGGAAATATCGTTCTGCAAATCTGGCGGAAATTGATGCGCGAATAAGCGCTACGGGTAGCGGGTAGTTGACTTGTTGTATTCATGCCGGATAAAAAGTAGCCTGTTAAACGCAGAAAAGCGCGCTTTCGTTTACAGGATTTCGATGAAATACGGGATTTTGGGGACGGAAACCGGAGCACGCGTATTTAAACCTGTTTGTGGACATGAAAATCGCGGACATGCACGTAGGTTTGCACACGGTGTACGATGTTTGTGCGCCGGAACGCTGTTCCGGTATGAAAAATGGTTAAGAATTGCCGGAACAGCGTTCCGGTGTACAACAACGGAGATCGCCGGAACAGCATTCCGGCATACAACACACTGCTATGAAAAAATATTCTGCCCTGGCACTTCCTTTTATCTGGGCACTCATTGCCTGCCAATCGGATACGCCGCCACCGCCGCCGGTTCCCAAAGTAACGGAGGAAATACCTGCCGCCAACACATCTGCGGATACCCTCGCGCCCATTCAAACGGAAAAAGAGGATAAGGATACAAAAGCGCAGTCGGCCGCTCCGCCATCTTCCAAACCGGCCGGCGATGCTTCCCGGTCACAAAGCGCTTCCAATGGCGGATCAAAAAATGCCGCTCTGCCGGGCGGTTTTGCAGACCTGGCGGCGCTCGATCCGACAATTCGCCTCGACATTCGGTATGCCACCGCCAATAATTTTACCAAATCCCAGATTTATGATTGCCCACGTTGTCTCCTGCGGCAGGAAGCCGCGGAAGCCATCGTAAAAGCGAATAAGTCCTTGAAAAGCAAAGGATTGACGTTGAAAATGTTCGATTGTTACCGCCCCCGGCCATACCAGCAAAAACTGTGGAATAAAGTCCCCGATCCGAATTATGTCACCCCGCCCGCCAAAGGTTCGATGCACAGCCGGGGCGCTGCAGTCGACCTCACTATCGTGGACAGCCAGGGAAAAGAACTCGACATGGGTACGCCGTATGATTTCTTTGGCGAGGCCGCACACACGGATTACAAGCGCCTTTCCGCACAGGTACTGGAGAACAGAACGCTGCTCCGCAAGACCCTCGAAGCGGTTGGTTTTAAAGGTATCCGGACGGAGTGGTGGCATTTTTCGTATCAAAAACGGGAATATCCTTTGTCCGATTATTTGTGGCCCTGCCCTGGCGACAAAGATTGAAGTATCTTTGGGGGTTAATGTGCAGGGTCGTAAGACCTTCGCATGGCAAAGTTTGATGGTTTGATGGTTTGGGCTGGTAACCTAACGCCTTGGGTTACCAGCCCAAACCATCAAACCATCAAACTATCAAACCCTCAAACAATCCCTCCACCACTCAACCCACACCACTGTGCAAATCATATTTGAAGATTATTACCTCCTGGCTGTCAACAAGCCGGCCGGACTTTCCTCGGAGAGCGGCAAAGAACGGCATCCTTCTGCCGAGCAGGAAGCGCTGATGTATTTCACGCAGCAATTGCAAAAAAACTCGAGCTCCAAACGGCTCAAGGAAACACCCTACCTCCGTGCGGTGCATCGCCTCGACCGCGCTTCCAGCGGAGTACTGGTATTTGCCAAAACAAAACAGGCGCTTTCCGCGCTGATGTTGCAGTTTGAACAACGCAGCGTTGAAAAGGTATACCAGGCTGTAGTTGAAAAAAAACCACCCAGTCCATCCGGGCACCTGGCAAACTGGCTCCTGAAAGACGAGAGCGGCCGCAAGGCCCTGATTTCCGAAAAACAGGTGAAGGACAGCCAGCACTGCCTGCTGGATTACACAACGCTGCCCAGAGAAGATAAAACCATCCTGCTGGAAGTACACCCCGCTACAGGTCGTTTCCACCAGATCCGTGCACAACTGGCGCATATCGGCTGCCCGATTGCCGGCGACGTATTGTACGGAGGGAAACCATGGCAAGAACACCAGATCAAATTACACGCGCAGCGGCTGCGTTTCACGCATCCCAAAACGGGCGCTGAGATGACGCTGGAAGCGCCTTTACCAGAGGGGTTTTGAATAGAAACGAACACAAGATTTGAGACTTCTATTCGTTTTAAGCGTCTTTTAGATCTATGAAAACTTCACTGCTCTGCTTGTCCGTACTGTTTTACCCGTTTTTACTTTGCGCTCAAAGTGAAACGGACAACAGTGTTTTTGATGACAACATCCGGACGGTACAATTGCAACTGAACGGTTCGCCACTGTCATTGC
>JADLCC010000068.1 GCA_020847425.1 Saprospiraceae bacterium | reverse complement strand
TGGTTGATGCTCGAAAAAGGTATTTCAGAATTCTGGATGCCATTTACCGCAGGCATGATTTTTCTGCCTCTTTTGCTGGTTTGCTTGTGGTTGCTGGAGCATTTGCCGCCGCCCTCGGCGGAAGACAAAGCGCAACGAAATGAACGCCGGCAAATGAACGCCACAGACCGGAAAACCCTTTTCCAAAAGTATGCGCCGCTGTTGCTGTTACTCGCAGGCATCTATCTGATACTCACGATGATCCGGGACGTACGCGACAATTTTGTCATGGAAATCTGGACCGAACTCGGCCTGGGAAACCAGCCCGCTTTGCTGACGACCACCGAATTGCCGATTGCTTTATTGGTATTAATCAGTGTAGGAGCGATGACCCTTATTTCGGACAACTTTAAAGCCTTGTGGATCAATCACGCCATTTTGATCGGCGGCGCAATGCTCACCATTGTTTCCACTGTCCTGTTTCAAAAAGGGCTTTTATCACCCGTTCTATGGATGGTCCTGTCTGGCGGCGGCATTTTTTTATCCTATGTCCTGTTCAACGGAGTCCTTTTTGACCGCTTGTTGGCAGCCTTTCGTGAAAAAGGCAACGCAGGCTTCCTGATCTACTTTGCCGACTCGATCGGTTACCTGGGCAGTGTGCTGATTTTGCTGTGGCGCAACTTCGGTCGGAACGACCTCGACTGGGTGAGTTTTTTTTGCGGACTGTGCCTTTATGGCAGTTTGGTAATTATCATTCTAAGTGGTATTTCGCTGGTGTATATCCGGAATTTACAAAAAAATCACAACAAAGCACCACTGGGTTAATCGTTTCTTCAATCAAACTTAACTGCTTAACAGGCCACGCCCACAGCAGTCATCTCTACTTTTGCGTCATCGAACGAAAGGTTTATTTCAATCCTTTTTCCCGCTTTTCATTTTTCAATCCAGTATCATTTTCATCAATCTTTTCTATCCATGAAGGCACAATGCTACACCTTCAAGGGCCTGTTTATTGCCCTTGTATGCACCTTATCCAGTCTTACCATACATGCGCAAAGCATCAATGGCACTATTCTGGATGCAGATTCCGATGAAGCCCTCATCGGCGTTTCTATTGCAGTAAAAAACACCAACCGTGGTACTGTTAGCGACGCCGCAGGCTCATTTAAACTGGATGCAAAATCCGGAGAGCAACTCGTGATTTCTTATGTCGGTTATCAGACGCAGGAAGTTGCAGTCGGCGCCGGTACGACGGTCACGATCAAACTGTCGGCGCAAAACCAACTCAATGAAGTGGTGGTGACGGCCCTCGGCCTGAGCAAAGCGAAAAAATCGCTGGGCTATGCCGTGCAGGAAGTCAGCGGCGCCAACCTCGACAAAGCACGCGAAACGAATATCCTGAGCGCATTGTCGGGCAAAGTCGCTGGTGTTACCATCGTCGGCAATCCATCCGGTATCGGCTCTTCCGCCCGGGTAACCATCCGTGGCGAACGTTCCTTGAACATCAACCGCAACCAGCCGCTGTTCGTGGTGGACGGCGTGCCGATCAGCAACGAATTCCGCGGCTCTTCCGGCAGCAGTTACCAGGATGCAGACTACGGCAATGGCGCCGGTTTTGTTAATCCGGATGATGTGGAAGCAATCACGGTGTTGAAAGGCGCCAGCGCAGCGGCTTTGTACGGCTCGCGCGCCAACAACGGCGTTATCCTGATCACCACCAAATCCGGCAAAGGCACCAAAGGCATTGGCGTGACCATCAATTCCACGGTTTCCTTTGAAAATGTATTGCGCCTGCCCGACTACCAGAATGTTTACGGCCAGGGCCTGGGCGGTGTTTTTGAATTCAAAGACGGCAACGGCGGCGGCGCTGCCGATGGCGTCGACGAAAGCTGGGGGCCAAAAATGGAAGGCCAACTGCTTCCTCAGTTCGATTCTCCTACTACCAATGGGTTTCGCGGTGGCGATGTAGGCAACTTATTCCCTTCCATCGGACCGGTCAACCTGAATGCACAACTGGCGGCTCGGGGGAATATCAATGCTACTCCCCTCAACCCTCAACCCGATAACATCCGCAATTTTTTTGAAACGGGTGTGACTCAAACACACAACGTATCCCTGGCGGGCAGCAATGAAAAAAGTGATTTCCGCCTGTCATACACCTGGCTGGATCAGACAGGTACCGTTCCAAATACCGACCTCAAACGCAACACTATAGCGTTTGCTGGCGGGTACAACTTATCGCCCAAGTTGAAGGTTCGCACTTCCATCAACTACCTGAACAACAAGAGTGACAACCGTCCGAACCTGAGCTATGGCACCGAAAACATCATGTACCTGTTCAACTGCTGGCTGGGTCGTGGCGCCAATGTTGCCGCTATGCGCGATTACTGGATGGCAGGCCGGGAAGGTTTGAACCAGTTCAACTTCAACTACAACTACCACGATAATCCATATTTCGGGTTGTATGAAAACACCAACGGCCAGAGCATCGACCGTATTTTCGGAAACATTGCCCTGACGTATGACTTTACCAACGAACTCAGCCTCATGGTTCGCAGCGGTACTGACGTGAGCAATGAATTGAGAACACGCCGCCGGGCTTACAGCACGCAGCGTTTTCAGCGCGGTAGTTACCGCGAAGAACGGGTAGGATTTACCGAAATCAACACTGATTTCCTGTTGAATTACAAAAAAGCCCTGAGTGAACAACTCGACTTGAATGTGGGTGTTGGCGGCAATGCCATGCGCCAGAACGGCCGTTTTTCAGATGTTATCGCACCTGAACTGGCCGTACCCGGTATTTACACCCTTGGAAACTCCAGGGTTGCCCTGCAAAACCTGTCGAGCGTACCGTACACTGAAAAGAGAATCAACAGTTTATACGCTACCGCTCAAGTCGGATTCAACAACTACCTCTACCTGGATTTGTCTGCGCGCAACGACTGGTCGAGCACCCTGCCTTCCGACTCGCGCAGCTACCTGTACTATGCTGCAAACGTGAGCGCTGTGTTGACGGATGCCCTGAAAATCAAAAGCGATGTCCTGTCATTTGCAAAAGTACGCTTCGGTGTAGCCCAAGTGGGTAATGACACCGATCCGTACCAACTGGTTGCTGTTTACAACGCACAAACAGCCGTACAGGGTCAGCCATCTTATAGCGAATCGAGCACACTGGTTAATCCAACTTTGAAGCCTGAAATCAGTACTTCCATCGAAACAGGTGTGGATGTTCGTTTCTTCAAGAATCGTATCGGCCTCGACCTGACGTATTACAACACGGAAAGCCGCAACCAACTGCTGCCGCTTGCACTCAGCCTCACGACCGGATACGGTAGCCGTTTTATCAATGCAGGCCTGATCCGCAACCAGGGATTCGAAGCCACCTTGAACCTTACACCGGTAAAAACCCGCAACTTCAGCTGGGATGTGGCTTTCAACTTCTCTGCCAACCGCAGCAAAGTTATCGAACTGTACACGGATCCGGTAAGCGGCCAGAAAGTAACGAACTACGTAATGGCCAGCCGTTATGTGAACGTGGAAGCACGCGTGGGCGAACAAATGGGCGATATGTACGGTATTGGTTTCCAGCGTGTTAGCGCAGACAAGAACAGTCCATACTATGATGCAACCGGCCAGTTTGTAGGCCAGATCGTGTACAGCCAGGGCAAACCCGTAGCCACTGCCAGTCTTGTTAAACTGGGCAACTACAACCCGGACTGGTTGGGCGGCATCAGCAATACCTTCACTTTTAAAGGTGTTACTTTAGGCGTCCTGTTCGATATCCGCAGCGGTGGCGAAGTATATTCCCACACCCAAACGGTTGGCCGCGAAGGTGGTCAGATCAGCGAAACGCTGGAAGGCCGTGCCGATGGATATGACCTGAATGTAGCCGGCAACGGTGTAATCGGAGAAGGCGTGGTACAAAATGCCGATGGCACGTTCAGCGCCAATGCCGTTAAACTGAGCGCCCGCGAATGGCACACCTCCTACACATTGGGCCGTCGCCTGATCGAAGGCGTTATTTATGACGCTTCTTTTGTGAAACTGCGCGAAGCCCGTATCGGCTACACCTTCCCGAATCGGATGTGGGGCAAAGCACCTGTTAAGGACCTGAGTATCAGCGTTGTAGGCCGCAACCTGGCGCTGTGGACAAAAGTGCCGCATATCGACCCCGAAACTTCTTCCACTTCCGGTGGAACGGTGATCCCCGGCGTCGAGTCCGTGGCACTTCCATCTACACGCAGCTGGGGTATTAACCTGAACTGCCGTTTCTGAGTAGTTATTGGTTATTTGTTATTCGTTATTCGTTATTGGTTATTGGTTATTCGTGTTGATACTCAAGCAATTGTAAAAAATTTAAGCGAAACTGATTTTGCACACTTTCTTGATTTGGACAAATTGATTGTAAATGCTTGATTAT
>JADLCC010000067.1 GCA_020847425.1 Saprospiraceae bacterium | reverse complement strand
TTCATGGATATCGCCGCTGAGTACCACACGCCCCCGTCGAAAGGAGAACGATTGTCCGCGGCCGATACTTTTATCGCATTGTTCACATTTCAGGTCGGGATTGGTTTCCAATAGCCGATTGTAACGAAACTGCGAATACCCCTTGATACTGATTTTATCGTACCATTTGCTGTGCGACGGACTGGCAGAAACGGGCGCAGGGGTTGTTTTTTTAAGGGTGTCTTGTAGTGACACCTGGGCGAAAACACTTGTCCATGCGCATAGGCAGACAAGCATCGCCGTAGAACGATGTAAATACATAAGTCAGGTTAGGACAGACTTGTGAAAAATGAATACAGAAAAAATTGGATCTAAGCCGAAGGCTTAACAAGCGTTGAGGGTGCGCTGATTGCTCACCCTCAACGCATTAATGTTTATGCGAACAAGCGGAACAACAGGAACAGCAAAGCCGACAAAACCATCGTAACAGGCAAGGTCAGCAACCAGGCGATCGCTATGCTTTTCACCGTCTTTTTCTGGAGGTTACTTATACCGCCCTGCGCGACCATCGTGCCGGCGATACCAGACGATAATACATGAGTAGTACTAACAGGAAGGCCGGACGCGCTGCTCACGCCGATTACTGCCGCAGCGCACAGTTCAGCACTGGCGCCTTGTGCATAGGTAAGGTGTGATTTGCCGATTTTTTCGCCAATCGTAATTACAATCCGTTTCCAGCCCACCATGGTGCCGATACCAAGGCAAATGGCAATCATGGCAACGACCCAGGTCGGTGAAAATTCGTAGGACTGGTTGAGGCTTTTGATTTCCGCTTTCACCACTTTGGCTGTTTCGCCTGTGATGACGCCGCCTTTTACGGAAGAGTCCAGTTTTTTGGTCAGCGATTGTAAAGATTTGCGGATGGCAAAAACGCCACTTTTTTCAGTTCTGCTGGTGCTATCGATCTGGGCTGCGACGGCGCCGGCAGATTTTGACAAGGAGAGGTGGTGCGCATCCATTTCTGCTGCACCGGTTGGTATCAGGAGCACGGCCTCAATTTTTCTGACAGAATTCGACAAGTCTGACGTCGGCAACTGCGGATTGAGTGCAAATTGTATCGGGAGAAAAGCCATTAGAACAACCAGCGCCAGCCCGACACCTTTTTGGCCATCATTGTTGCCATGGAAATAACTCACCAGGGTGCAAGTCGTTATCAGAATTGCACGTATCCAGATTGGAGGTGTTTTTTTGGTTTCATCCGGCGACTTGAAGATAGTTTTTTTGCTGACCGAGATTTTTAGAATATACATCAGCAAAATAGCCAGGCTAAAACCGAACAGTGGGGAGACAAGAAGCGACAAGCCGATATCAGCCGCCTTGCTCCAGTTCGGACCTGAACCATCATGAATGGTCCAGAATGCGAAACCGCCACCCAGAAGGGAGCCGATCAGTGTATGGGAACTGGAACTGGGTATTCCCATATACCAGGTGCCAAGATTCCAGAGAATGGCCGACATCAGAATGGACATAACCAACGCGATGTTTTCGCCAATGGATACCGTCAGCAAATCATTGATGGGCATCAACTTGACGATTCCCATGGCCACGGCAACGCCGCCGAATAATGCACCCAGAAAATTCCAGGTGCCCGACCAGATGACTGCAAAAAGAGGAGGGAGCGTTTTGGTGTAGATCACGGTAGCAACAGCATTTGCTGTGTCGTGGAACCCGTTGATCATTTCAAAGAAACAGACAGCAAGCATACACACCAGAAGCATAACCGATGCTTCGGTAGAAAGGCCTGCTATAAAGCCAAGCGCCATAATGTAGAGTTTTAGTAGTAAAGCCAGCGATTATTGCTGGTCAAGTTAGGAATTCGGGGGCAAATGTAGACAGCCCTTTCATTTCTACTTAGCAGCCAATATTAAGTTAATGTTACGTTTTTCCGCAAACATGCCGGAGAAAAACAACCCAAAGAGAATACGCCCGTCACACCCCGACAACTATTTCATGTGACGTATTTGTTAAGTTATTCAAATGCTTCCAGCGCATGGTACACCAAATCTACGGGCAAACCCATCACATTGGCGTATGTCCCCTCGATTTTTCTGATTTTGCACAAGCCGATCCACTCCTGTACGCCGTATGCGCCCGCTTTGTCAAAAGGTTTGCATCGTTTGATGTAGTAATCGATCTCCGCATCACTCAAATCTGCAAACCATACCTGTGAAACACCGGAAATTACTTTTTCCTGCTCCCTGGCAAGCAAACAGACGCCGGTGATCACCGTGTGTTGCTGCCCCGACAAAGTGCGGATCATTTGAAATGCCTCCTCATAATCGGCCGGCTTGTTATAAATGATGCCGTTATGGATTACTACAGAATCGGCAGACAAGATAATTTCTTTGTCCCGGATCAGGTGTTTGGCTGCCTGTGCCTTGCGTTGGGCAAGCCAGGGCGCTACTTCTTCCACAGGCATGGTCGCGGGAAAACTTTCGTCGATATCCACGGATTGAACGCTGAATTCAAAGCCTGCTTCACGCAGCAACTGGCTGCGCCGGGGGCTTTGCGAGGCCAGAATCAGGGGGCGGTTATTAAACATTTTTTATAATATGTTTCAGTTTGTGCAAGTGTTGCGTCATTGGCGGGTCAAATCTGCGGCGATTGATTGAAAACAATGATATAAGAATTCAACTTTTACCTGAAAATTCGGTTTTCAGCATCAACTTTGCACCCTTATGCTAGACAAAGAAGAATCCCGCACAAAATTATCCCGCCAAAACCTGCGCGAAGCCCTCAAGATTTTTGAATTTTTGAGGCCCTACCGCTGGCAATTTATTACCGGACTCGTGTTGTTATTTCTCAGCAGCACGGTGTTTATGATTTTCCCCTACAGTGTCGGTTTGATGCTGGATGTCGCGCAGGGTAAAGAAACGGCCTACGACCTCAACCTGTCCAAAATTGGGCTTGGGTTGCTCGTAGTACTTGTATTTCAAGGGGTTGTATCGTATTCCCGCGTACAGTTGTTTGCACAAATCAGCGAACGGGGCACGGCCGATATCCGCAACGCCTTGTACCAGCGGATCATCTCC
>JADLCC010000066.1 GCA_020847425.1 Saprospiraceae bacterium | reverse complement strand
GCGGCATCGTATCGGCAGGGGATTTTGACGTTGCCACGGTGATCGACCCAGCCCCAGCGGTTATTTTTCATGACCATGATCCACTCGTCTCGGACCTGGGCGATTTCATCGTATTCGGGGGCGATGTAGGTTTTTTCGTCGGTGAAAAGCAGGCCTTTTTTGTCGCCGCGAAGAAGGAGATAGGTGTTTTCAGCGGCAACCATAGCCTGGTCCAGGAAGCAGGGCACGACTTCACGATCCGTTTTATCGATAAATCCCCATTTGCCTTCTTTTTTCACCTTGATCAGGTCGTTCTGCACAACCAGTAACTCTGTATAAATTGGAGGAACAATTTCGCGCCCGTTTTGATCTATGGCGCCCATTTTATTGTAATAAACGATTTTCGCTGTGCCATTGTAGAATGAGCCGATACCATGGTAACGGAGAGGAATCAGTTCGCGGCCTATTGTGTCTATGATACCTATTTTATGCATGTGGGTAACCATCGCGACGCCATCCTGAAAAGAGGTAACCCAGTCGTAGGGTAAAGTGGTCAGGGTATGTCCTTCCCTGTCTATCAATTCCCATTTACCATCCTTTTTAACGGCAGTAACACTGTTTGTAAAAGGTAGCACCCGTTCGAACTGGGGTGAAATAATTTCGTGACCACGGTCGTCGATAAACCCCCATCGGGTACCCGCTAATACTCCTGCAAGACCCGCGTTAAAATATTGAACATCATCATATTGGGCCGGTGTGACTTCGCGTCCGGTTTTATCTGTTAATCCCCATTTCCCTCCATTTTTAACCCAGGCGAGGTCGTTTTTTGCCGGTGGCAGTTCCGAGTTTTTGTAAAATACTTCCTCCGTAGTCAGAGAAGCCCGGTTGACGGGACCTATCGTGCTCGACACGTCTTCGTACCGGGGTAATAAGGTGATACGCCCTTCTCTATCCATCCTGCTCCACAAGCTATCTTTTTTTATCCAGATCAGGCTGTCCTGAAAATCCAGTACATCTTCAAATTGCGGGGCAATGAGTTCCTGTCCATGTATGTCAATCAAACCAATTTTGCCCTTCCGTTTAACCCAGGCAGCGCCACCGTGAAAAACGCCGACGGCCTCATATTTCCGTGGTGTAACTTCTTTGTCGTTTTTATCAATCAGTCCCCAATCGTCATTATCATATACCCAGGCAACACCATCCCGGAAAGGTGTTACGCTCAGGTATTTTGCCGGAATCATTTCCTGCCCATCCTTATTGATAAATCCCTGATTTCCGTCTTTTTGAAATTCCCTCATATCCTCCGGAAAATTCCATAAATCCTGATAGTCAGTAGAAATGATTCTGCGGCCGGACACATCAAGAAAGTTCCATATATTGCCCGTATTGTACCCTAATAAAGCGGTTTGAAGTTCGTTCGCCTCTTCATTTTGAGTTTGCAAACTGATACTTTCCCTCCCGTTTTTGTCAATAAAGTACTGATAACCATTCTGTTTTGTGATCAGGGCTAAACCGTTTTGAAAGTTGTTAACTGCAATACAGTCTATCTGGGCTATATTAGATATGGTGCGTCCATTTGTGCCGATCAAAAACCACAGGTCATTAAATTTTACCCAAGCCCTGCCTTCTCTAAAATTTTTGAATGCTGTATATCTGTCCGGTGAGATAACTTCCACTCCGCTCTGATGCACCAGGCCCCATACGCTGTCTTTCCGGACAAATGCCAGGCTATCCTGAAATTCTTCTCCCTGATCATATTTCGGAGCAATGATTTCTACGCCGTTTTTATCGACCAGGCCCCACAGACTGTCTCTTTCCACCCATGCCACACCATTTTGGAAACTTACTGCCCCCGTATAACGCGGCCCGATCAACTCTTTTCCCTGAATATCGATCAAGGCGAAGCGATCATCCTTTGAAAACCACTGTACATCCTCAATAAATTCATTGATATTTTCGAATTCTTGTGTTGTCAGCTGCCCGCCGGTCGTATCCATCAGAAGATAATTACCCTTTTTAACGCTAATAACACCTTGTGGGAAAACCCGTGCCTCTTCGTACAGGGGAGGAATAACTTCCCGCCCTTTTTTGTCGATTACGCCCACCTTTTTATCCCGCTGGAACACGCCGAATCCGTTCTGGAAAAATTCGACACTTTCATAAACAGGAAGCGTAAGTTCATGACCTTGCCGGTCTATCAGACACCATTTGTCCTCCGGCATGGCCCAAGCCACTCCTTCCTTAAATGCCAGGACACGTTCATACTTTTCTGGGACGATTTGCCTGCCGTTCCGATCCATCAGCCCCCATTTGTCTATCATTTGGAACCTTATTAGGCCATCGCTCATGTAGCCCATTTCATAAAATTGCGGCTGGCAGATTACACTGCCGGTTGAATCAATGAATCCCCATTTTCCGTCTTTGATAACAGTCGCTATACCTTCACGAAAAACCTGGATATTGTCGAATTGTAAAGCGCTCATCTCCCTGCCGCTTTTGTCGACCAGACCGAATTTTTCACCGTTACCGACCACTGCCGCGTGATACTGGAAATTTTCAACAGTCGCATACCGTCGGGTGGCGTTCAAAAAAAGCCGTATGGAATCCGCATGGTCCCAGGGACCGAATTGTGATAAAGAAAGCGGTTTTTCCAATTCAATATAATACTGCTTATACATCGGGCTGAGGCCGCTTTCCGTAGTAACGGCGTGCCAGTCTTCCGTGAATAAATAATATACTCCTCCTTCCGTCTGAATAATCCCGTCATATCCAGGCAACGGCGTTAGTATCTTCCCTTCCTTGTCCACAAAAAAATACTTGTCATTTTCAGAATAAACCGCCACCCCTTTCCGGAACGGTCCGGGATTGGAAAACTGGAAAGGCGTGACCGGCTCCCCCAATGGCGTCGCAATCGCAAACTTCCCATCCTGATACACCCAAATCCGGTGTTCGCGGTAAATGGTATCGATCACGGCACGAGCATTGCGTTCTGGGCAAAGCCGGGCTACCGCTTCGAAGCGCTTCACTGCTTCGCTGTATTGTTCTGACTGTCGCAAAGCCTGGCCGCTGGCAAACAGGCAGTCGCAAAGGCAGGGTTCTGAGGCGCCGCACCGGAGTGCGCAGCAGTTGGCGGTCGTATCGCAAAGTGCAGTTTGGGACCCCCCCGGCGTCGCCAGAAGCAAAAGAAAGAACGGCAGGTATTTCATTGGTTTCCGGTTTGCTTTTTACAGTCTGAAAGGGCTTTTATTACCACCACATCGTCAGGCCGGGCCAATTTGGCCAATTCCAGGTAACGAATGGCAGCCAGGCATTGGTTCGCATCTTTTAGGCCCAAACCAATGTCGCGGTTGCGTTCAAAATCGGCATCATTTTTTTCCCGGGCAGTTTGTGCGATTTGTGTGGCGATGTTATTTTTTTCTGCGGGCGTTTGGGTCAATACCAGGGCGTTATTGTAGGCTTTCAAAGCATCGGAAAAACGTTTTTCTTTACGGAATGCATTGGCATCGGAAAGCAGCTTGTTGATCTGCTCCCGGCGCGCTTTTTCCAAGGCACTGAGCGCGTTTGACTTTTCAATTTGTGCAAGACTATCGCTTCGCTGGGCCTGAATGGTTTTGGTAATGGCTTCATTTTTAGCCACTTGCGCAAGGCTGTCGCTTTGAAAAGCCTTGTTCCGTTCGGTTTCCGCTTTTGTTTTTTCTTTTTCAGACTGATCGTATAAGTAACCCGCCCCCAGCGTGGCCAGACTCGCCAGTCCTGCCAGTCCGATGGCAAAAAAAGTCATTTTTTGTGCCTTTCGTTTTTCTTCTTCAGCTACCTTTTGTGCTGTCACCGCCTCCCGCGTCAACCTTTCCGCTTCATCCGCCCTTTGCTTCTCCTCTGCCGCCTTTAACCGCAACCGCTCTGCCTCCGCCTCCCTTTCCGCCTCCTCGATCTTCTTAAACCGCTCCAAAACCGGCTTCACCAGCGTATCGTGGCTAATCTCGTAATACAATTCCCCTTTACGCGCCTCCCGTTTCAGCAGGCGTTCTTCGTGCAACAGTTCGAGTGCCGCCTGTGATACGCCGTACTCGTCGCGCATGGCGGAGGCTTCCATCAT
>JADLCC010000065.1 GCA_020847425.1 Saprospiraceae bacterium | reverse complement strand
TGATGAATGATGAATGATGAATGATGAATGATGAATGATGAATGATGAATGATGAATGATGAATGATGAATGATGAATGATGAATGATGAATTTCTTTTAATTTATTGAAAATCAATATTTTAAAACTAAAAAACAAAATTCACTTCACCTGCCAGGCCAAATATTCATCATTCATCGTTCATCATTCATCATTCATCCCCCCACCACCATCGGCACTTCCATCAGCAGAAACTCCGCTGCACTGTCCGCCTCGATAGCCAGACTATCCGTATCCCATACACCCAGCCCGTCGCGGCGATGCAGCGCTTGTCCGTTCACCGTTACATCGCCGTTCAGCACAAATACGTAGACGCCATTCCCTTTCGATTTGACCCGGTACTCGGCACTCACCCCTTTGTTGAAGTCGCCGAGGTGGAACCATGCATTCTGGTGTATCCAGACGCCGGCGTCATCGGGGTTGGGTGAAAGAATCTGTTGCAATTTGTTTTTGCGGTCTTCCGGTTTCAGTGTGATCTGGTCGTAGCGGGGTGTTACGCCGCGTTTGTTCGGGAATACCCAGATCTGGAGGAATTTGACCGTTTTATCCCCATTTTTATTGTATTCGCTGTGCGTAATACCTGTACCAGCGCTCATCACCTGCACGTCGCCGTTGCGGATCACCGTGGTATTGCCCATGCTGTCCTTGTGTTCGAGGTCGCCTTCCAGCGGAATGGAAATGATCTCCATGTTGTCGTGCGGGTGTTTGCCGAAACCCATACCGCCCTGTACCGTATCGTCGTTGAGCACGCGCAGCACCCCGAAATGCATGCGTTCGGGGTTGTAATAATTGGCGAAACTAAACGTGTGGAAGCTTTGCAGCCAGCCGTGGTTCGCCGATCCGCGCGTATCGGCTTTATGATAAACAGAATTTGCCATAACCTTAGAATTTGTGTTGGGAATGTGGTTGAAACCAATGATTTCAAGCGATTTTAGTTCGTCGATGTCGTTTTTGATCACGCTGCCCAGTGCGGCGGAAGTGACGAACATGCCAGTGCCAAGCAGGCCTTTTTTTAGAAAATCTTTGCGTTCCATGCTATTGTGTGTTTTAGTGTTTTGGTATTTTAGTGTTTTGGGATGCGAGGAGGAATACCTTTTTCTGACTATCCGTATATTGT
Organism: Saprospiraceae bacterium; assembly: GCA_020847425.1. Lineage (GTDB taxonomy): Bacteria > Bacteroidota > Bacteroidia > Chitinophagales > Saprospiraceae > M3007. The sequence continues at coordinate 1,891 of JADLCC010000065.1, read as the reverse complement.
GTACTAGCCTGCTCTAGCCGCGTAGCGGCATAACGTCGGTAGCAAATAATGCTATGCTTGTCGACAAGGTGCGTAGCACCGTAACATTGGCCTGAAAGTTACGGTGCTACGCACCTTTGTGCCTTGTTCTTTGATTTTCTACCGACGTTATGCCGCTACGCGGCTAGAGCAGGCTAGTACACAATATACGGATAGTCAGATATCTTTTTTTAAGACAGTACAAATTTCGGGTGGTATGAGGGCCTGATCCAATAATGTAGATTAAGAAATTCGAAATGGGATGAGATGGAACACGGATGAAAAGGATGAGACACGGATTTCTTACCACATAGGTACATAGATTTACCACATAGAAAACATAGCGTAGAGTACTCAAAACTATGTTTTCTATGTGGTAAATCTATGTACCTATGTGGTAAAAATATCATCCTTTTTTCTGCATCCCGCTCCGCATTTTACTAAAAAACTCCGGTGTTACGCCAATATAGGAAGCGATCTGTTTCTGCGGGAGGCAACCGACCAGGGTAGGATATTTTTTGCAAAACAGTTCAAAACGTTCTTCGGCGCTGAGGCTCATGTTGTCGAGCAGGCGCTGTTGGTGGGTTACCAGTGCGTTTTCAGCGAGGATACGGAAGAAGCGTTCGAACTTTGGAATATCGCGGTACAACTGTTCCTGCCTGTTTTTGGAGAGCAGCAATGCCTCCGTTTTTTCCAGTGCCTGGATGTGCAGCGTCCCGGTTTTTTGTGTGATCAGGCTGTACAGGTCGGCCATCCACCAGTTGGGCGGGGCAAAACTCAAAACGTGTTCGTAGCCGTTTTTGTCGGTCGTGAAACCCCGCAAACAACCTTCCGTGACAAAAATGGTGTGCCGGCAAATATCGCCTTCTCGCAGTACCACCTGCCGGGACTTGTACATGGCCGGTTCCAGCATACTTAGGAAATGCTGTTGCTCCTCCGCTTCGAGGTGAATGTGGCGGGCGACGTTTTGAAGTATGAGGGAGTTGGGCAAGGGATGAGGGATGAGCGATGAGGAATGAGGGATGAGGAATGAGGAATGAGGAATGAACTGCTACCTCAGGCAATTGACTTCAGACTGACGACTTCGCACTGATGACTTCGCACTGACGACTCGAACACCACCATGGCCGCTTCATAACCCGCTGCAATTTTCCCCAGCCTTTGGCCTTCTCCGACACAAGCCGCCGGATAGGTGGAAGCCATCCGCAGGGCTTCATCAAGGGGGATACCTGCGTGCTGCACTGCATTTTGCACGGCTTGCCACATGGTCAGCGAAGAACCGGCAAGTGTGCCCGCCTCATCGGTGTAGCGGTCGCCGGCAAAACGAAAACGATAATCGCCCAGGAGGCTTTCCGTTACGGCATCCGAGATCAGGAACAACTTTTCACCCAGCAGTTGCTTACTGATTTTCAGGCAGTTATAGTCGCAATGAATGCCGTCTGCGATAATACTCGTCCAGGGTTTGTGGATATAAGTAGCACCCACAAGGCCCGGCGCACGGCTCTGCATTTGGCTCATAGCGTTGAACAGGTGCGTGGTTCTGCCGATTCCTTTTTCAAAACCCCGCATGGCTTCGTCAAAAGTGGCATTGGTGTGGCCGGCGGACAGCAAGATGTCGCTTTGCAACAGCAGGTCGAGGGACGCATCGTCGAAACGCTCGGGCGCAATGGTCATGTAGCGCACCACGCCTTTTCCGCGCTCCAGGAGTTCGGCGACTTCATCAGGGTTTGGCGTCCGGATATGCTGCAAAGGATGCGCGCCCCTTTTTTCCGGGTTGAAATACGGCCCTTCGAGGTGGAGGCCCAGCAGCCCCTGTCCGCCCGACTGTATATACTCCCGGCAGGCGTCTATGGCCTGCCACATGGTTTCGAGT
>JADLCC010000064.1 GCA_020847425.1 Saprospiraceae bacterium | reverse complement strand
CTCAATACTATCATATAAAGTTTGAGCGAAGTACCACTCACGACTCACGATTCACAACTCACATTTTCAGACGCTAATAAGGTCCAGCCCGATAATGCGGGCAGGCAGGTGTGTAAAGAATTGCTTCATGCGGGAAACCGTTGGTGAACAAAAGTGATGATGGATGATATCGGTCTTTGTTCAACTTTTCAGCAGGATTAAACGCCCAAATGTAACAAGATCACACAGAAATAGATATGGATTGAAAAAATAATATAAAAAAACTCTTTCCTGTTCCTGTGTAATTCCGCGCCAAATGGCATCCTTTCAATACTTTTGGCGGTCAATCTTTCTGTACTACGTTCATGCTCAGATTTTTCCGTCCGAATACTCCCGAACACCTCAGCGACGAGCAGTTGCTGGCGCAGTACGTCCAAATGGGCGAAATGCAGGCATTGGGGCAGCTATTTGAGCGGTATATGCCGATGGTGTACGGGGTTTGTTTGAAAATTTTGAAAGATTCGGGCAAAGCGGAAGACGCAGTGATGGGGATTTATGAGTCATTGACCGTAAAAGTAAAAGAACATCAAATCGAATCGTTCCGGGGTTGGTTGTATGTGTTTGCCCGCAATTTTTGCCTGATGGAATGGCGTAAAGCGCAGCGGCGGCCCACCGACCACCATGCGCCGGAGGATATGGTGTATTACGATGCTGTGGATGCGCCTGCCGAATACGAATTGCCGCAGGGCAGTGCGCCGCTCGAAAAATGCCTGGAACAACTCAATACGGTGCAACGAAACACTGTACAATGGTTTTATTATGAAGAAAAATCGTACAAGGAAATATCCGAACTCATCGCGGAAGATGTGGGTAAAGTGCGCTCGTATATCCAGAACGGACGCCGGAACCTGCGGCTTTGCCTGGAGAAACAGGGTGTGACCAGCGCGATTTGATAAAAGGTTATTCGTTATTGGTTATTAGTGTTGATAATCAAGCATTTACAATCAAATTGGTTTAAACGAATATTGACAATTCTTATGCGAATCATGGGTTAAAACTAACCCAAATCGCTAAAATATGATTAAAACTGTCCTAACCCGGGTGTCATCCTGAGCGCAGCGAAGGATCTGCCCAAGCAAAAGTGCAAATATTGCTTTTCACGCTTGGGCAGATCCTTCGCTGCGCTCAGGATGACACCCGGGTTGGAGCAAATGCAACTAATTCTTGGCGATTTTGATTTGTTTTAACCTATGATTCTCATAAATACCACTCAGCAACACTTCCCCATCTTAACCAACATCCTTTAACAACCACTCACAACTCACCACTCACAACTCACACAATGTCCTTTCCCAACGACGACAAACGTTTTCTCGACTTGCTGCAAAAGTGGCAGGATGGAGATTTTACGCGCGGCGACGAGCAGGAACTACAGGCATTGGCGCGCGGCGACGATTTCCGCAGAGAAGCGCTGGATGGGTTTTTGATGCACCCCGAAGACGACCACGATAGCCGGCTGAAGGCATTGCGAGCCAGGCTGCAACCGGAAAAGGCGGTCAGGCGAGTTATTTTCCCACAAATGTGGGCCGTGGCAGCAGCATTGCTGCTGCTGGTGGCAGCGCTGTGGTTTTTCCGGAATCCTGTGCCGGATACATTGGACACCATCGCACAAAGTGAAAAACCGGCTGTGGAAAATCGCCCCCTTTCCGATGCGGAGCTGCCTGCTCCCCTTCAACCGGCGCCCGAAGGGTCTGCTAAAAGCGGTGCCACCATTTCCGCATCCCGGACACAACAGCCCCTCGCTTCCGGCCCGGCAGTAGCCCGACCAGATGAATTGAGCGATGCTACTTATGAGCAAAAAGATGTTGCAGCAGCGCCGGAAGCGGTAGTGCAGCCGGCCACCAGCACCGCCGGCGAAGAAGAAGCCTCCAAAACGGATGCAGAAATAGCTATGAATGATGTGACCGTGCAAAAGCAAAAAGAAGAGGTAGAGGCCGATGATATGAAGGTTGCGCCAAAGAAAGCGGCAGCCGATAAAACAACAAGAAACCTGCCCGGGCAGCAGGCGCCGGCCAATTCGATGCAGGATGTCGACTTTGCCATGGTTGCCTTGCAGGATTACCTGCGCCGCAATGCCCGACTGCCGGAAGCGGCCCGCCAGAACAATGTCAGCGGTTTTGTGCAGGTATCATTCCGGCTCAACAAACGACAAAAAGCCGTTGATTTTGAGGTGATTCGTTCCCTGGGTTACGGCTGCGACGAAGCCGCTATCAGTCTGCTCAAAGCATATGACTGGCGCGATTTCTCCAAAGACAGCATGACGGTGGAGGTGCCTTTTGTGCGCTGAACATATGCCGCTGACCGTAACGAATGGACAAAGACCGCTAAAAGTGCCGAAAAATAGTATGCTCTGCTGTAACCAAACTACTTTTGCAGTGTTTAGTAACGATGAAATCGTGAACTTTTTATTTCATTGTTACTTATAGCGAAAGTCACAGATCCCCCGTAAACCTTTTTATACTTCCCAAATCCGACCTTAATACCGCGTTCGCCGGATTATCCGGCTGGATACGACTGAATAGAATTGATTTTGAACAGACAAGCAGAAGCCCCCATTCCTTCCCGTTACGGAACGTTTCAGATGATCGCATATGCCGATGATCCGGCCGAAAGAATGCCTCATCTGGCTTTTATAGCGCAGGATTTCGATCCTTCGCGACCTGTGCCCGTCCGCATACACTCCGAGTGTATGACGGGCGATGTGTTTGGTTCGCGCCGTTGCGACTGCGGTGAGCAACTGGATATTTCCCTGAAAATCGCCGCTGAACGCGGTGGCGTCGTGATTTACCTCCGACAGGAAGGGCGGGGTATCGGACTGATCAACAAACTGAAAGCGTACAACCTACAGGATATAGGCCTCAATACGGCCGAAGCCAATACGCATCTGGGCTTCGATGTCGATGCCCGCCAATATGATTGCGCCATATTTATTTTGCAAGATCTCGGTATCCGGGAAGTGGAACTCATTACCAACAATCCGGATAAGGTGGAAGCGCTCCGCCGTTCACCGATCCAGGTCGTCGGCCGTATCCCGATCGAGGTGCCGGCCACGGCAGACAGCCGGGATTATTTGCTGGCGAAAAAGGAACTGATGGGGCATTTGCTTGGATTATAGAAGTGAGTTGTGAGTTGTGAATTGTGAGTGGCACTTCACTCCAGGTTTAAATGGTAGCCCTGAGCGAAGTGCCACTCACAACTCACAACTCACAACTCACAACTCACATAAACTGGTGAGAAGCCTCGTGTTTTCCTCCGGCGTTCCAACCGTTATGCGCAGGCAATTGTTGCAATGCAATTCCTTGTCCCGGTTGCGCACAATAATGCCTTGTTCACAGAGGAAATGGTAAATATTATTGGCATCGGTCACGCGCACCAGCAAAAAATTGGCATCGGAAGGAAATACCTTTTCCACACAAGGCAGCAGTGGCAATTCCCGTTCCAGGCGCTGCCGTTCCGACAGTAAAACCTGTACTTTTTCCCGTACCGATTCCGGCTGTTGTAAGGCCTGCAAAGCCAGCCGAATGGTCATTGCGTTCAGGTTGTAAGGGTATTTTATTTTATTTAAAGCGCTGATAACAAAAGCATTAGAATATGCCATGCCAACCCGCAAGCCAGCCAGTCCCCATGCTTTGGAAAGCGTTTGCAGTACCACCAGATTGGGGAATTCAGCCAGCCGTTGCAGCCAGGAAGGCCGCGCTGCAAAATCGCCGTAAGCCTCATCTATGACCACCAGGCCCGGAAAACGCTGGAGCATATCCAGCACAAAATCATCGGGCAGGCATTGTCCGGTCGGGTTGTTGGGTGAGCAGAGGAATAGCAGTTTGGAATGTTCGTCCGAAACCGCCATCACCGCATCCGCATCGGGTGAAAAATCAGGCCGCAACGGCGCCCGGCGGATTTCAGCGCCGTGTATATTGGCCTGCACAGCGTACATGCCATAAGTGGGTGGCAACAGCACCACGTTGTCGCGACCCGGTTCCACAAAAGCGCGCATCAGCATATCTATCGCTTCATCGGAGCCGTTTCCGATAAATATCTGATCCGTTTCTACGGATTTTAACGCCGCCAGCGCCTGACGCAAAGGCATTTGCAGCGGATCGGGATACCTCGAAAAATCCTCTTCCAGCGGCCCGCCCAGGCTGTTTTCATTAGCGTCCAGAAAAACGGAAGCCGAGCCCGTAAATTCATCGCGGGCGGAGGAATAGGGTTTCAGGGCGGCGATGCCGGGGCGGAGTAGTTTTTTTATATTGTTCATTTTCAAGTAACTATAGTGGTTTTGTGAAATTTACAGGTTGGATTTTAACCTGCTACGCGGCAGGATTGGAGAACGGATGAAACGGATTTAAGCGGATTTGAACTGATCTTTAAGATAAAATTGAGTGACTAAAAAATCCGTTTTAATCGGATAAAATCCGTTTCATCCGTTCTCCAATCCTGTCACGTATCCCAGCCGCAACGCCACCGCCCGCGCATGTGCTTCGAGCCCTTCCGCGCGCGCCATTTCCACGATTGCCGGACCAATTTTTTCCAGTCCGCTGCGCTGAATACTTTGAAAAGTGATTTTTTTCAAAAAACTATCCAGCGAAACACCGGCGTATGCCCGGGCATAGCCGCTGGTGGGCAAAGTGTGGTTGGTTCCGGAGGCGTAGTCGCCCGCACTCTCCGGAGTGAAATGGCCCAGAAAAACCGACCCCGCATTGCGCACTTGAGCAGCCCATTGTTCCGGGTTTTTTACCTGTAAAATCAGGTGTTCGGGTGCGTACCGGTTGCTGAGCGCCATGGCCTCGTCCATATCTTTTACCAGAATAGCCGTGCTGTGCGCCAGCGCCTGTTCGGCAATAGTCCCTCGCGGCAAATCGGCCAATTGGCTGGCCAGTTCCTGTTCTATTTGCCCGATCAAACGTTCGGAAGTTGTCAGTAACAGTACCTGGCTGTCGGTGCCGTGTTCGGCCTGGCTGAGCAGATCGGCTGCCACAAAAGCGGCGTTGGCGCTGTCATCAGCCACTACGCAAACCTCCGAAGGCCCGGCAGGCATGTCGATGGCTACTCCTTCAAGGCTGATCAGTTGTTTCGCGGCGGTGACCCATGGATTGCCGGGGCCAAAAATTTTCCAGACCGCCGGAACCGATTCGGTGCCGTATGCCATAGCGCCGATAGCCTGCACGCCGCCAATTTTAAATACCCGGCGGATACCGCAGAGTTGTGCACAAAACAAAACAGCCGGATGAACCTGTGCATTGCTTTGTGGTGGCGTGCAAAGCACAACTTCCTGACAGCCAGCCAGTTGGGCAGGAACGCCCAGCATCAACACGGTTGAAAAAAGAGGCGCTGTTCCGCCGGGAATATACAGGCCCACCCGGTCGATCGGGACGCTCCGGCGGCTGCACACCACACCGGGCATGGTTTCCGTGGTTATTTCCCGCTCCCATTGCAGTTCGTGGAAGGCGCGAATATTGTGGTAGGCCAGCCGGATAGCCGTTTTCAATTCGGCAGAAAGCGACAGTTCGGCGGCCTCAAACTCGGCGGCATCCACTTCCAGGGCGTCCGGGGCGCTGCCGTCAAACCGTTCGGCCAGGCGCCGCACCGCCACATCCCCTTCTGCGCGGATTGCTGCAAGCAGGTCTGCAACGGTGTTTCTGCGCGTGGCTGCCTGTTCGTCGCCGGGGCGCTGCATGGCCTGGGCGAGTTCTGTGGGGGTTGGATTTTTTAAGATATTCATTTTCAAATTATTTATCCATAGCAAATGGAACACGGATTGAACGGATGGGACACGGATAGACACAGATCTTTTAAAATCCGTGTCCCATCCGTCCAATCCGTGTTCCACTTTTCAAATCATTTCACAAAATCATCCTTTCAATCGGCACCACCAGAATCCCTTCCGCTCCGGCGGCCTTGAGTTGTTCGAGCACATCCCAGAACACCGTTTCCGGAATAACACTGTGCAAACTGCTCCAGCCCGGCTGGGTCAAGGGCAAAATCGTCGGGCTTTTCATACCTGGAATAATCGCGGCGATTTCTTCGAGCCGGTCGTTGGGCACGTTCATCAGGATGTAGCGGTGGTTTTTGGCGTTCCGGTTGGCGTGGATACGGAACAGGAGCCGGTCCAGGATTTCCCGTTTGTCTGCCGGCAACTCGGGGTGCGCGATCAGGAGCGCTTCCGATTCCAGCACGGTGGCCACTTCGCGCAAACCATTGGCCAGCAGGGTGCTGCCTGTGCTGACAATATCAAAAATAGCGTCGGCCAGGCCCAGCGAGGGCGTAATTTCAACCGAGCCGCTGATTTCATGAATCTCGGCGCGGATGTTTTGATCGACCAGAAAGTTTTCCAGAATCCGAACATAACTTGTCGCAATCCGCAGGTTTTCAAGACTTTGGGGGCCGGCATAAACAGCGTTTTTGGGCATTGCCAGGCAAAGCCGGCATTTCCCGAACCCCAGGCGCTCGACGGTGCTGACGTCTTTCAGGGTTTCGAGCAAAACATTTTCCCCAACGATGCCGACATCCACCACACCGCCTTCCACGTATTCGGGAATATCATCGTCGCGGACGAAAATCAGTTCCAAGGGGAAATTATTGGCCTGCGTCCGCAACATGCGGCTGGGGCTGCTGCTGAGGTGAATACCGGCATCGCGCAGCAGTTGCAGCGAGTCTTCGGAGAGTCTACCGGATTTTTGAATGGCGAGTCGAAGCATTGAACAGTTGAAAATTTACCAAATAAATAAAAAAACCCGGCTTGTCGGATCACATTCGACAAGCCGGGTTTCAAGAATATTGCAACGACCGTTACAATACCTACACCTCATCGCCTGCCAAAGGGCACGTGATGGTGATGGTGGTGGTATGTACGGATGTTTTTCATGCGGGGGCAAAGGTAAGGGCTTAGCCCCGTATTATCCAAATAATACATTTGGAATCTGGGTACGTGAAAAAAATTACGGCAGGGCTTCGATTATCCAGGCAGCAAAGCAGCAAACGTGATTTATTTTTTAATTTTTAAAACAATAGAACGTATTATTGCGTTAAAATTTACAAAAGTCGCATCTATTATGCTAGTTCAATTCACTGTCCGCAATTTTAAGACCTTTAAAGAAGAAGCAAAACTCACCTTATTTGCTTCAAATTATGATAAAACGACCAGGGAAGAGGACAATGTCTTCGAGGTGCCAAAGTTTGGACTACGGCTGTTAAAAAGTGCGGTTGTGTACGGCGCCAATGCCAGTGGGAAAACCAAACTGATGGACGCAGCCTACTTTATGAAGGAGTTCATCTTAAAATCGTCCAAGGAATCGCAACAAGGGGATCCCATTGAAACCGAGCCGTTTCGGCTGAGCACCACGACTATTGGCGAGCCTTCTATGTTTGAGGTTGTATTTATTCATAACAATGAAATGTTTCGGTATGGTTTTGAAGCGACCGCCAAAGCTGTTACAAGTGAATGGCTTTATCACCGGCCACACACTAAAGAAGTAGAGGTTTTCTTTCGTGAGGGCCAAAAATTCACAATGCATAACAAGTTATTTCGCAAAGGTTATTTTTTCGTAAAGGAAAAAATGGTACGCCCTAATGCACTAATGCTTTCGGTTGCAGCCCAATTTAATGACGAAATGGCGGAGCAGGTTTTTAGTTGGCTGCAAAAATTCCATCAATTAGCGGGTCTGAAAGAAGAATCATTTGCGGAACATACAATGGCTCTTTCAACCGATTCATCAGCGAAAAACAAAGTACTCGATTTGCTTAAGGAAGCAGATTTAGGCATTGAGGATATTCAGATCAGACAAACTGAAAGCCCGGAAACAGCAGTTGGGCTTTCCAATTTTGTTCAGAGTATTATGAATAAAACAATGAAGGAAATGGGTATTAGCGTTCTTTCAGAGGTTAAAACATTTCATGGTATATACGACTTATCGAATGCGAAAGTCGGAGTTGAAGAGTTTACACTCGATGATCAGGAGTCTTCCGGCACAGCAAAGTTTTTTGCTTTAATCGGTCCCATTATCAAAGCACTCGATCATGGAGAAGTTTTGTTCGTAGATGAACTGGATTCTAAAATCCATCCTAATCTTGTTGGTAAATTAGTCGCATTATTCAACTCTGCTGAAACAAATCCGAAAAACGCACAATTAATCTTTAACACCCACGATACCAACCTGTTAGGTTCAGGATTATTCCGTCGCGATCAAATCTGGTTTGTAGAAAAAGACAGATACGGAGCAGCATCGCTGTATTCACTAGCCTCCTTTAAAACGGATGAAGGCGGACGGAAAAGTGATAATTTTGAGGAGAACTACATCAGCGGCCGATACGGCGCTATTCCGATTTTAGGTGATTTCGACACAATGTTTCACCATGAAACAGCCGCCGGAAAATGAAAATGAAGGATAAGAGAGCGGAACAAATCGCTCGAAAAAAACAGGTCAAAGAAGAAACAAAAGCGGCGAAAAGACACCGGGAGGCTCCGTTACTTGAATTGGAACCACCAACAAGAATCGAAAAACAGCGTATTCTGATTGTTTGTGAAGGTGTTAATACGGAACCGAGTTACTTCAATCAATTTCGCCTATCTTCTGCCAAAATACTCTCTTTAGGTGCTGGCTGCAATACTCTACAGGTTGTGGAACGAGCCGAGAAGGAGCAACAAAAGGGTAATTACGATCAAGTTTGGGTAGTTTTTGACAAAGATGACTTCTCTGCAAATGATTTCAACAATGCCATTTCCAAGGCAAAAGGATTAGGGTTTGGAGTTGCTTATTCCAACCAAGCCTTCGAATATTGGCTGATCCTGCATTTTGAAGATCATCAGGGAGGAGCCATGCACCGGAATGATTATCACGCCAAGTTGAATGGATATTTGAAAGAATTTGGACTTAAATATGATGGGGAGGGAAGCAAAATCATTACCAGAGCGATTTTTGATGTCCTTCTCGCCAAAGACCGACAAACCCTGGCACTCCGCCGTGCCAGGCGCATATATGACCAACATGCGCACGACAGTCCTGCCGATGAAGAATCCACCACCACTGTATTTCTGCTGGTGGAAGAGATTTTAAAGTATGTTTGAGAGCGCACACAGATGTGTCTTCTAGCGACATTCCCTCAATACTGTTGCCTCACCTTTCTCAAACAAAACATTACTTTGCAGCACAAATTCAGAAGAAATGAGGCTATCTCTTGCATTTTTATTGTTTTTCACCTTTCAGAACCTTTTTGCTCAAACCAACGTGGCCTACCGAGGCGCCTATCCGTTTCCAAACAACGAACTAGCCAACCTATGGGGCTACGCCGACGGCAACGGCAATGAATACGCGCTGGTGGGTACACAAACTGGTATGAGCATTATCAATGTCACAACGCCGACCACTCCGACCCTCGTCATAGATATTACGGGCCCCTTCAGCGACTGGCGCGAGATCAAAACATACGGACATTATGCCTATGTGGTGACGGAGGGCGTCAGCGGTACCAATGTAGGGCTGATGATCATCAATTTGTCGTATCTGCCCAATATCAATGTCAACAACACCAACCACTTTCGCGTGTACAGGGGCGACGGGGCGATCAATAACCTGTTCAATAAAGCCCATGCCCTGCATGTGGACGAAACCGCCGGTTTTCTCTACCTCTACGGCTCCAATCTGAACAGCGGCAGGCCTTTGATACTCAACCTGAACCCGAATCCCATGAGCCCGACGTATGCCGGTTATGTCAACACCAGTTTTACCGGCGCCAACCATAATTACGTACACGACGGCTATGCAGACAACAACATACTTTATGCCGGGCATATTTACGGCGGCTTTTTTTCCATCATCAATACAACCGTCAAGAACAGCCAGCCGCTTTCGGTTTCGGATGTAGAAACCCAGAATACGCCCAACCTCTTTACTCACAATACCTGGCTGAACGGCTCGACGTTGTTCACAACGGATGAAACCACGAACTCCTACCTGGTGGCTTACGACATCAGTAATCCTGGAAATATCCGTTTGCTGGATAGAATACAAAGCAATCCTGGCAGCGGTTCGATTGTACACAACACCTACATTATCAACAACTATGCTGTGACATCCTGGTATAAAGACGGCTTCACTATTGTGGATGCTACGCGGCCCGACAACCTGGTACAAGTGGGTAATTATGATACTTATCCGGGCGGAAGCGGCAATGGTTTTTTCGGTTGCTGGGGTGTTTATCCTTACCTGCCCTCCGGCAATATTCTCGCATCCAATATCAATGACGTGCCTGGTTCCAGTACGGGCAAACTTTTTGTACTCACCCCGACCTATGTGCGGGCCTGTTACCTGGAGGGTACGATCACCGATGCCTCCAACGGCGCTGTAATCAACGGGGCGACCATCAAGATCGCCAGCAGCCCCACGCAAACTGAAAACAGTGGGTCAAACGGCGTGTATAAAATGGGGCGGCTCAGCGGCGGCACGTACACCGTTACTGTAACTAAAACGGGCTATCATGTATTTACAACCAGCGTTACCCTCAGCAATGGTGTGCTGACGACGCTGAACGCTGCTTTGCATTCGCTGGCGCTACCGGTTGAATTAACCCGTTTCGATGTCCGCCCGGATGGAAACAACGCCCTGCTCGATTGGGAAACTGCCGGCGAATACCGGAACAGGGGGTTTGAAGTGCAGCACAGTCTTGATGGCATTGTTTGGAAAAACCGTGGGTTTGTACCCGCGCAAGCGGAGGAACAAGGTTCGTTAAAATACAACTTCCGTGTAGCGGACTTGTCTCCAGGGACTCATTTTTTTCGCCTGCAACAGATTGATTTTGATGGAAATACGTCTTTTTCAGAAGTCAAAAGTATCGTGATCGCCGGCCGGAAATTATCTGCTACCATCCAGCCCACCGTAGTCGCCGACTATTGCGAACTCAAAATAAACAGCCCCGCAACCGCGACTGTCCGGGTAGAAATTTTCCGCTCCGACGGCCAAACGACCGGCCAAACCTGGACACTGGAGGTTGAAAGCGAACAAATCCTGAAACTCGACTTTGCACACTTGCATGCCGGCTCTTATTTCGCTCTGGTACATGGGGAGCAGGAGCAGGTGGCGGAGCCGTTTTTTAAGAAGTGAGAGGCGAGAGGTGAGAAGTGAGAGGCGCTTCGCCCATACTTTATATGTAGGCTTGGGCAAAGTACCGCTCACAATGCACCAATCACCGTGTAACTGGTTAGCATAGCGGCAGCGCCGCGTAAGATTTGTAGCTATTCCCAAGCAAAGTTGATGGAGGTGCAGCGCACCGTAAGATTATCTTGCAGTGCGCTGCACCTCCATCAATATCTCAATATCTGTTGCTACAAATCTTACGCGGCGCTGCCGCTGTACCTCACAGTTTATATTCTTTCCAAAATCAGCCTTATTCTGAACGTTTCGGAGTTGCATCCGTTTCGCTGTAAATTTTTTGCCACCTAAGTATCAGGTTAAAATCAGTTTTTTATACAAACGCTTGAGTATCAAGCCGGATAACTAATAACTGATAACCGATAACTACATATACGCCGCAAAATGAAACAGCGCAACCTCTTGCTCGGGCTATACGGCCTGCTGACCATTGCCAGTATTTTTCTGCTGACCCGCCTGAAATTCACTTTCGATTTTGAACAGTTTTTTCCGCAGGGCGACCCCGACTGGGAGTTTTTCAAAAACTACATGAAGGATTTTGAGAGCGACGACAATTTTTTGTTGATCGCTGTGGAGCGCCGGGCAGGTGTTTTTGATTCTGTTTTTTTGCAGCAATTCCACGATTTTACGCTGAAAGCGGGCGACTTACCGCATGTTACTTCAGCCATGTCGCTCACCAAAATGCAGTATCCGCTGAAAACGCCATTCGGGCTGACGGCGGTGCCGGTGATCCACCTCGATGCGCCCGAGTTTTACCCTACTGACCGCACAAAAGTGTTGCAGGACCGGCGCTTCGTCAACAACCTGATTGCTGCGGACGGGACGGCCCTGACCATCGTACTGAAAACCATCAACCGAAGCACGCTGGAGCAGTCGGATGAACTGATGGATTCGTTGCATAGCCTGTTAAAAACATATCCCTTTGAAGCGACCCACCTGCTCGGCAGGGCTTCTTTCCAGACGGCCATGGTCCGGATGGAAATGCGGGAAGTGCTGGTTTCGACCCTGATTGCGGCATTGCTGACCATCGCTATTCTGTTTTTCATTTTCCGGCGCTGGTGGTCCGTTTTTATCGCTATTGCCGGTATCGGGTTGGCGTTGTTGTTTTTTCTGGGTTTACTGAGCGTTATGGGACGCGAATTGAATGCACTGGCGGCCCTGTATCCCATTCTGATGTGTATCGTGGGCGTGGCCGATACCATTCACATTACCAGTAAATACCTGGATGAACTGGAAAAAGGCCACGACCGGCAAACGGCCATACGGGTGACGTTGCGCGAAATCGGCCTGGCCACTTTTATTACCTGTGTCACCACAGCCATCGGGTTTGCGTCGCTGCTCACCAACCGGACAGCGCCGATTCAGGGCTTCGGACTGAACGCTGCGCTGGGTGTTGTGGTCGCTTTTTTTGTGATTTATGGCTGGTTGTGGGCCATGCTACCGCGTTTCCGGGCCGATCAGTTGGTCAAATTCACACCGGAATATGCTTTCTGGGGGCGTTCGATGGAACGGATTTATCACTTTACCCGGCTGCGCGGGCGCAGTATCGCCTGGATTGCAGCGGGATTGATGGCCGTGTGTCTGTTGGGTATTTCAAAGATCAATACCAATTACCGGCTCAAAAGCAACCTGCCCCGCGGCCAGCAAATCACAACGGATTTCCTGTATTTTGAAGATAAATTTTCAGGATTCCGGCCGGTAGAGTTTGCCGTTTTTCCGCAAAATGGCCGGCAGGCGGATGATTTTGCCGTGCTGCGTGAAATGGACAAATTTGAAAACCACCTGCGCAGTTACGCCCCGATAAAAACACTGGTATCTATCAACGATGTGTACCGCAGCCTGAATGCCATGAACTACGGCAACCGGCCGGAAGGGTACCGGCTGCCCGACAGCCTGGCCGCATTCCAAAAAATACAGCAACTGGCCGACAAACTGCCGCCATCCGCTTCGGAGGTATTGCTGAGCAAAAACCACGATAAAGCCCGCATCGCCGGGCGCATGCAGGATGTGGGCCGCGATACGGTTGCGATCATTCAGGAAAGCATTAAAAATTGGACGGACAAGCACATCGACAGCAGCGTTGTCCGGTTCAAGATCACGGGAACGGGTGTTATTCTGGATAAAAATTCGGCTTATATCCGCGACAACATGTTGCAGGGATTGATACCCTCGGTGCTGGTGGTGGCATTTATCATGGGCTTTTTGTTCAAAGATCTGCGTATGGTTCTGGTTTTTACCATCCCGAATGTGTTTCCCTTGTTTTTTGCCGGCGCGCTGATCGGGTACCTGGGCATACCGCTGGAGGCTGGTATTGCTACCGTTTTCAGTATCGTATTCGGCATTGCCACGGATGACACGGTTCACTTTCTGAGCAATTTCAAACTGTGCAGGTCGCGTGGAATGGGCGTGGAAGAAGCCTTGCGCACGACGCTGGCGGAAACCGGAAAAGCCATGTGTATGGGTAGTATAATTCTGTTTTTCAGTTTTCTGGTGATGCTTTTTTCCATCCATCCGCCGTCCGTAACAGTGGGTTTACTGGTCAGTATTACCCTGGCAGGGGCGCTGTTTTGTGATTTGTTGCTGGTGCCTGTGCTGGTGCGCTGGTTGATTAGGGATTCGAAATAATATTTTTTAGTAAGGTTTGATGGTTGGAAGGTTTGATGGTTTGGGGATATATGCTGGATAAACCATGAATTTTGAAAAAGTAGCCTCCGCAAAAAGAATCTCACTTCTTAAAATAACTCAAAAAATAATTTCACTTTTGCTTCTACTTAGTGAGTTTAAATTTGTTAATTTTTCAAAAATTCCCTTTTCGTATGAAGCATTATCTACACCAGTTTCTGACCCTCGGCTGCATACTGTTCCTATCCAGTATGGCACTTGCCCAGGGCCGTATCGTTACCGGCAAGGTAACCGACAAATCTGACGGCACTCCACTACCTGGGGTGAGTATCCGCATCAAAAATTTCACCGGTGGCGCCACTTCCGATATGGACGGCAATTTCAGCGTCACCGTACCGGCTGATGCCCGGGTGCTGACGTTCAACTCTACCGGTTTTGTAGGCCAGGAAATTGACATCCCGGCCTCCAATACGATCATTGTCATGCTCGAAGTCAACGCCAACATGTTGGGCGAGGTGGTCATTAGTACTGGTAGCCGCAGCAGTCAGCGCACCATTACAGATTCGCCGCTCCCGATCGACGTGCTTTCTGCCAAGGATTTGCTTTCAACCGGGCAAACATCTTTTGACAAAGCGCTGCAATACCGGGTGCCGTCTTTCAACACGGTAAATACGCCCGTCAACGACGCAACTACCTTGCTCGACCCCTACGAAATCCGTAACATGGGCCCGAGCCGGACACTTGTACTCGTCAATGGCAAACGCAAAAACCTCAGTTCGCTGCTCTATGTACAGTTTTCACCCGGTCGCGGTGAAACAGGCGTCGACCTTTCCGCAATCCCGACTGACGCGATCAAACGTGTGGAGATCCTCCGCGACGGCGCTTCGGCACAGTATGGTTCTGACGCTATTGCAGGGGTTATGAACGTTATTTTGAAAGACCGTTACGAATAGTCCTCGCTCAATATCAACGCAGGTATTACCGGTGAAGGCGATGGCGAAACGTACGGTGTTTCGCTCAACAGCGGCGCCAATTTCGGTGACAGGGGTTTTTTAAACTATACCCTGAACTTTAGCC
The DNA here is from genome assembly GCA_020847425.1 of Saprospiraceae bacterium. Lineage (GTDB taxonomy): Bacteria > Bacteroidota > Bacteroidia > Chitinophagales > Saprospiraceae > M3007. The sequence continues at coordinate 12,069 of JADLCC010000064.1, read as the reverse complement.
AGCAGGAAAGCGCCGTTCGTTCGGGTAAAGTAGACCTGGCGACTGAAATTGCTACGTTCGGCGGATTTCCGGAGCAAGATGCAATGATTGAACGGTTCCTTACAGACGTCCCTACAGGTGGCAATATCAACGGAACAGGCGAAGTAAGCGCAGCAAGGTTTTTAATCAATGGCGGTATCCCATTCGGCGAACACGGTTTGCTGTATGCCAATGCCGCTTATGTTTCCAAAAAAGTGCTCAGTTTTGCCAACTACCGCACACCATACTGGCGCCAGGACCGTGGCCTGCTGCACAGCGTAACCGATAATGGTGGCAAAAACTACATCACTGCCGCCACACTGGCATTCCCCAGCGACGATCCAAATATCTACAGAGGCTATGTCGGTTATGTGCCTACTTTTGAAGGCGATTTGACAGACTACAACTTTACCGCAGGTGTAAAAGATGAACTCAATGGCTGGGCCAGCGACCTCAGTTTCACCCTGGGCGGCAACAAACAAAGCTACACGGTCGACAATACCGTGAACCGCACCCTGGGCACTGCCAGTCCGACCCGCTTCCGGCCGGGCGGTTACGGCTTCAACCACGCGGTGGGCAACCTGGATATTTCCAAATCGGTTACCGATGCGTTTGTAGTGGCATTCGGTGCGGAAGCGCGCTCCGAGTCGTATACCATTTTTGCAGGCGATACCGCTTCGTACTCCGGAGAGGGCGCCAACTCATTCCCTGGTATCAACGCCGTGAATGCAGGTACCAATACCCGTTTCAACCTCGGTGGTTACGTCGACCTGAGTTATGACATCACCAAAGACTTCCTGATCAACGGCGCGTTCCGTACTGAGAACTATAGCGATTTCGGCAACGCCAGCGTATTCAAACTGTCGTCCCGCTACAAACTGGCCAACGACAAAGCCGTGATCCGGGCTTCTTACTCCACCGGCTTCCGGGCGCCTACCCTGCACCAGATTTACGCACAGTCGACGCAAGCGTCATTCGTAGGCGGCACCATTCAGTTATCGGGGCTGTTCAACAACCGCAGCGCACAGGCGCGGGCTTTGGGCATTCCAAACCTCAAACCTGAAAAATCAACGAACATCTCTGTGGGTGTAGGGCTCAATCCGACCAAAAACCTGAGTATTTCGCTCGACTATTTCAAAATCGACGTAGAAGACCGTATCGTATACAGCTCCTCCATTTCTTCCAGCGATCCGAACAGTACGCTCGGACAGATCCTGTCGAAAGCCGGCGTTGCCAATATCCAGTTCTTTATCAATGGTATCAAAACCAGTACTTCCGGCCTCGATTATGTGGTGTCTTACCGCAATATCGGCCTGGGCAACGGTACTTTGGGCATCAACCTGGCGGGCAACTTTATGCTCACCAATGAAATCGTCGGTACACCTACTGAGCCGCAAGCCATCAAAGATGCTGGTTCGAGCATCCTGAGCGCACAGATCAAATCGCTGCTGACGGAAAGCCGTCCGGAGTACAAATCCATCCTGGGTTTCGACTACACTGTAGGCAAATGGTCGTTCGGCCTGAACAACACCCTGTTCGGCCCGACCCGTTTCCAGGACCTGGACAACGGCGGCTCGATCATGAACCACATTAAAGCGGAATTTGACCCGGCTGTCGTGACTGACCTGAGCATTGGCTACAGTTTCACCGACAAGGTTTCTCTGGCGTTGAATTGTAACAACCTGCTGGATGTATTGCCGAAATGGGACCTGGTTGCATTGAATGCACAAGGTGCTGCCGCTATTGCAAATCCTGCAGACAAGGCTTTGCTGCGCGGGTTCCTTGGCTTCAGCGGCCGCTACGATATCCTGGGTTACAACGGTTCGCAGTTCAGCCAGTTGGGAAGGATATTTAATATGCAGATGACGGTTAAATTTTAGTGAATTGTCAATCGTGAATCGTCAATCGTGAGTGGTGAGAGGCACTTCGCTCAAGATTATTTGGTAGCCATAAGCGAAGTGCCACTCACCACTCACGATTGACGATTCACGATTACCTTCTTTATTATGCTCATCCAACCTTTTGAACCCAAGTACACGGAAGCGGTCATTCAGCTCATTCTGGGTATTCAGATTGGAGAATTCCAGGTACCGATCACCCGGCAGGACCAGCCGGATCTGGAACAAATTCCGGCCGTCTATCAGCAAAAAAAGGGTAATTTCTGGGTCGCATTGCACGAAGGGCAAGTGGTGGGAACGATTGCTGCCATAGACTTTGGCGATGACATGCTGGCACTGCGGAAAATGTTTGTACATGCCGACTTCCGCGGCCCGGAACACGGTACGGCCCGAATGCTATGGGAAACGCTGCTGAACTGGAGCACGGAAAGGCAGATCCGCGCTATTTTCCTCGGTACCATCGAAAGACTCGTGGCCGCCCGAAAATTTTACGCCCGAAACGGCTTTGCGGAAATTGCAAAACAGAATTTACCTGAAAACTTCCCGTTAATGCCCGTGGACACGCTTTTTTATGTAAAAAGATTTACCGCAGCCCCCAGCCCACAATAACCCACATGCCTTCCTTGCCTTCTATTGGAAACTCCTGCAAGGTTTCAAATCCGACCCGTTCATGGGCCCGCAGGGAGCGGGGATTGAGGCTCGAAATATCGGTTGCCACCACCTCGAATTTTTCGGACTGGAACTTTTTCAGGCCCTGATAGAGTTGGTCAAAAACACCCATTCCCCGACAGTCCTTTGCAACACAAACCTGCCCCATGACAAAATAAGGAATCTCCCGAAACGACTTTCCACGCCAATGCAACTGGTCGAGCCTTTCAAACAAGGATACCAGGAATGGGATATCGGTGCGAAATTGCGGCAGCATCGTAAGTGCATAACCCACTACCCGGTCGCCGATTTTTGCGATGGTATGCGGTGCAGCGTCGTTCATGCGGCGCAGGATATCGAGGTCGTGCACTACGGTGACAAAACCCTGTTCGGCAATTTCTTCGGGGCTGAGGTTTTTAGCCAGGTTTTGTTGCTGAAGGGTCAGAATACCCAGCAGGTCGTCGTCGTTTTTGGCTTGTGTGATGTAGATCATTGCAAAAGGTTTATAAGGGTTGATGAAGGTTTATAAGGGTTTATAATAGCCACTCGATAAAGCACGGTCTCTATTTCAGCGTATCCTTTATCAACCTTTATAAACCCTTATCAACCTTCATCAACCTTTTTAAGACGCACAAATCAACGCATTCTCATGCATAATTTATACACCGATCTGGCTGAGGTTTATGAGGCCATGTACCAAACCTTTATCAATTACGAGGAGGAATACCTTTTTTACTCCAATTTGCTCAAAGAAGGTGGCTGCCACTCCATTGTCGAAATCGGTTGTGGTTCGGGCCACCTCGCCGCCCGTTTTGCAGGAGCGGGCTTTCAGTATACCGGGCTCGATTTGAGCGCGGATATGCTGGCTATTGCGCAGCAAAAATACCGGGAAGCAGACTTTTTGCAGGCTGATATGCGGCATTTTGAATTGTCGAAACCCGTCGACGGAGCCATCATGACCGGGCGCACGATCAGTTACCTGCTGAACGGTCCAGATGTCAGCAATTGTTTTGCAGCGGTGCGGCGAAACCTGAAAAAAGGCGGGCTGTTTTGTTTTGATTTTATCGACGCGAGCCGTTTTATTCCCGCCATCCGGGAGGATGAAAAAATCGTCCACCGCGCTATGCACGGCGGACGACATTTTTTCCGCGATAGTTTCTGGAAAACAAACCTGCAATATGGCTGGGCATTCGACTGGCAGTCCGTTTATTACGAAGAAAAAGACGGCCAGGCCATAAAAATCGGAGAAGACCATTCCACCATCCGCGCGTTTACCAGAGACGAAATCGAATTATTCCTGGCGCTGGCGGGGTTTGAAGTGGTGAAATGTCTGGACCGGCCGAGTTATGCGTTTGAAACCTATGTAATCGTAGCGCAATGAACATTTTGTTCATCACTCTCCCAGCAGTTCCTTCAACTTTGCGCCCAGATGCTCTTCGCGTGGAAACAAGTACTGGTTTGGCATCACGCCGGTGTTGGGGGTGAGTTGGGAATATTGAGTAGGGTATAATTTAAAGTACAATCATTGTTCCCTGTGCTGTGGTCTCCTCCTCCGGCAAAATTTCGCAGTTGTCCCAAAGCCCGGTACGGAGGGTTTCCGAATATTCGCGCGGCAGTTTGTGCTCTTCCATAAGCCTGGCCGCGCTTTCGTGGTCGTATTCATACGGCTGGTGACGATACACAACGCCTTGTTCCTTCATGTCCAAAACCGCGTACCACACACGCGGCGTACCGTCGTTGGCGGGCATTCCGATGACCCCTGCATTCAGCCACAGCAGCCCGTCCTGGTCATTATGAAAAGGCAGTCCGCAGTGTCCGGCGAGCACAATGTCCGCTTGCGCAGCCTCGAAGTCAGCCTGTTTTTGATCCCAGGGCGTAGACCGGAATATAAATTCGGAGGGGTTAAACCAGGAGCCATGCAGCACATACACCCGCTTTTTGCCGTATTGAAAACGCAGGTGATGGGGCAGCAACAACATCCAGTTGATCGAATCTTCGCTCAGCTGCGACTGGGCGTAGGGATACCATTTTCGGGAAAACGTATCGCAGCGGGAGCCTTCGTCAAAATTGCAGCCACAGTCTTCTTCCCGGTTGCGCAACTGAATTTCCACATTGCCGGCGATGCTGTGGATGCCCCATTCCCGGATACATTGTACGCAAGATTCCGGTTCGGCGCAATAGCCGACGATATCGCCAGTGCAAATGATATTGCCGGGAGGAATATGCAGTTGGCCTGCAATTTCCATCATCTTTTTTAAAGCGGGCAAGTTGCTGTACACGCCCCCGAAAACCAGCACCGGGCCGTTTGTTATAAAAATGTCTTTAACACGTAGTTCCTCGTTCATTGTTTCAAAAATTTGGACAGGAAAAACAGGCTGAAACAAAGCACAGTCCCGAGCAGGTTGACCGAAAACAAATCGCCGTATTTACCAGGGAAAAGCACCAGGCCCGACGGGAACCATCCGAGGGTGAACAACAGCCCGATGACAACCCCGGTGCCGACGGACAGGTAAAAAGCCAAAGGCGGCACTTTAACATTCCAGCACAAAAAGACAGGCGCAAAACCGATGACCATGGTGCCGCTGATGGTGGTAGCCGACAGAATCTCCGGTCCCAGAAACACAGGCATGGTACCTGTAACGGCTATGATAATCATGGCGATCCTGCCCCGGAAAGCGCTCGCTTTTTCAGGATTGCCCAAATCCACCACGGTCAGTTTGGAAAAGGACGCGAAGGCGGAATCGATGCAGGCGGAGGCGGATGTGACCATGATGAAGTTCATCATCAGCATCATGCCCGCGCCTAAAGAGCGGCTTACGGCTACAGGGGCTTCGCCTTCCAACTGGTTGAAACGGGCATAAATACCGACAAAACTGAATAACAGGATACAAGTAAAGCCGATGAGTGTTGCCAGCGCATAACTTTTCAGCGTTGTTTTGGGGGTGCTGATAAAGCCGCGATCGGTCAGCACCGGATCGTGAAAAGGGTAACTGAAGACTTGGATCAGGGCCACAAAAAGCAGGTTCAGGCCTTGCGACAGTTTCCACTCGCCCGACTGTACGAATTTGCCGAGGTCACCCTGTTCGCGCGGCAGCAAAACACCCAGAATGATAATCAGCAGCAGGCTGAACAATCCCATCTGGACCAGATCCGTCATCAGCGCGCTTCTCATCCCGCCTTTCAGCGTGTAGGCCAGCGTCAGTGCGGTAAATACCAGCACGGCAGCGTAATATTGGCCGCTGCCTTTTTCGCCAAAATAAGAGCCGATGACCATCGTGTTTGACCACACTTCATTGAACAACCTGAACGCAATCAGGATGGAAAAGATCGCCACCGCCCGCATCCCGAATTTGGCTCCAATGAACTGGTGAATGCTATTGTAACCGCCCTTCGTGCGCATCCGGTAAATCACAATTCCGGCTACTATAAAAGACAGATAATACGTGGCATACGCCATGCCGCCGACAAATCCATAGGCCATGCCTAAGCTGGCGGCATTGGTGATCGACTTGGCAAAAATCCAGGAAATGACCATGCTGCTGGTCAACAGGAAGACTCCCGGCGCCTGGTTTTGTTCCGATTTCGCCCTAAAAAAAGTATCGTTCGTTTTGGCAAACGGCGAAATAAGGAACATTAGCAGACTCGAACTAATCACAATTCCCCATTGCCATACGTTAACATCAAGCATAAAAATAAGAATATTAGAGGAATGAGGAATGAGGGATGCCGAGCGGGATGTCGGACATCACGCTCGGCATCCCTCACCCCTCATTCCTCATCCCTAATTAGCGTCCCACCAGACTTTTGCATTAATACTGTTATTGTTTGTCACTGCCGCCGCTGCGGTAAAGTTGACATTGTTCAGGGCGTCTTCATCCGTCGGATACGGCATCCGCACCGGAATCAGGTTGTTGTTCAGGCTGGCTGAAATGGTTTTGAGTGCGGGAAAACCCGTGCGCCGGTATTCAATCCAGCCTTCGTAGCCATTGACTGTGTTGGCCAGCCATTTCTGCGTGAGAATCTGTGCGATTTTATCGGTGCCATTGTTGCCATAGGCTGCCGCGCCGCTCGTCAGGTAATCTGCGGGAATGGACGTTTGCCAGTACTCAAAAGCCAAAAGTACGCCGGTTTCGTAAAGTGTTTGTGCATTGGCGCTAATCATGCCCCTTTCCGCTGCTTCTGCGAGGAACAGTTGCGTTTCCCAGGCAGTCATAAAATTAGCATCGAGGTCGCCGGTGTGTTCCCTGAAAATCGTGCCGGTCAGTGAATAGTCGGCCACCGAGATGGAAGTCGCCGAAGCATTGGGGCCGTTCAGCAGGCCCTCGTACTGCGTTTTGGTGGGATCATTGCCGATGGGCCGGAAGAAGACAGCCATACGCGGGTCGTTCAGTCCTTTCAGGATTTCCTCGCTGGTCAGCGACATGATGAACAGGTTGAAATCGCCCGCGCGAAGTGTGGCCAGCCGGAAGTTGTTGGGTGCGCCGTTGGTAAAATCAAACTTGGCATTCTGCATATTGGTTTTCATAAAATCACCTGCGGCATAAATGGACTGTAATTGTGCCGATACGTCCACCCGGTAGGAAATGCGCATCAGGTATTTTATTTTCAAAGAATAAGCGAAGGTTTTCCAGGCATTCAGATTCCTGTTGAACAGAATATCGCCATCCAGCCGCTGTGCGCCGGCGTAGTTTTGAATGGCTTCTATACCTTTGTCTAAGTTGTCCAAAATCCCGCCCGGCGCTAAGTAAATATCCTCCTGCTTATCGTATTTCGGCGTCACGTTGCCCGACTTGCCTTGCAGCGCCTCGCTATACGGCACATCGCCGAAGATGTCGGTCAGGGCAGCCGTCATATAGGCTTTTAAAATTAACGAAGGGCCTTCATACACCGCAAACGAAGGATTGGTACGCGACTGACCTAGCAGGATTTCATTGTCCCGCAGGTTGCTGTACAGCACCGGCCAGGGATTGCCGCCGATCTGAGGTTCGGTCAGGCTATGCCGGTCAAACAGGTTAAAATCAATGGCTGTGAAGTACTGGCCGAGCAGGTTGCCCGCCGTAAATCCCTCGTATGACATCTGCTCGCCATAATCATATATGACCTTTCGCAGCAACAAACCTGGGTTTGCTTCGATCGGTGCGTTGGGGTTCGTATTGATGGTATCCAGATCTTTGGTGCATGCGCCGAAGCACAGGATTGCCAGCAGGAGCAATAATCCAGTCTTGAATGTATCTTGTGTCATTGTTTTTTATAGTTGGATGGCATGTGAAGGTTTGATAGTTTGAATTGTTTGATGTGCCCATCTTTCGTTCAAAACCGCCGTCTGTTGGGGTGCGTTAAAAATCAAAACCCAATTTAAGTCCGAAACTGCGCGTCGTGGCGTAAGACATATTCTCCACGCCACTGACAAATTGCTGTCCCTGCACGGCTAACTGTTCCGGGTCAATATGCGGCATATCACTGATAGCGAAGAGGTTGCGGCCAATCAGCGCAACAGAGAGGCGGTTGCTTTTCCGCAAAAAACCTTTGCCCTGTTCGCCCGTTTTGAAGGTATAACCCAGCGTGAACTCCCGCAGTTTCAGGTAAGTAGCGTCATACGTATTGTTCTCTTCGTGGTTCCGGTCGTAGTACTGGCGGTAATATGTCTCGGCAGGCAGCGGGGTAGTGTTGGTCACGTAAACCGGATTTTCCGAAGTGCCAGTATTGACCACCCCCTGGGCGATAATACCTGCGGCCGGGCGGTTTTCGGTCTCTTTCAACTGTCCGCCCACTGCTGCCAGCGCCAGCGTGCGCGACACCAGGATGCCCCCTTGCCGCCAGTCGAATAAAAAGCCCAGACTCCAGTTTTTGTACTGTAATTGATTGTTGAAACCCAGAATGAAGTCGGGATTATAGTTGCCCAACTTTTTGAGGGTGTTGTCCACTATGTGATTTCCAGTTGCCGTAAGTAGAAAATCGCCGTTTTCAGTTTTCTTATATCCGGTGCCGTAGATGTCGCCGATTTTGCCGCCTTCTTCCACCTGAAACCATACGGTTTGGTTGACATTGTCGTACACCCGCGAATAAGCCAGTGTCAGCCGTCCGCTTCCTTCGGGCAGCGCCTCCACCCTCGAAACACTTCTACTGAAATTGAATTGCGCGTCCCACTGGAAGTTCCTGCTTTTGAGGGGCGTGATACCTACGACGACTTCCACGCCGCTCGAACGCACCGCGCCGCCGTTGATTACCTGCTCTTTGTAGCCGGAGGAAATGGCGATGGGTAAAGAAATAATCTGGTTTTCGGTCAGTTCATCGAAGTAAGTCATATCAAAACGCAGGCGGTCGCGCAAAAAACGGACATCGGCGCCAAACTCGTATGAAGTGCTGCGTTCCGGCAGCAAAAGGGCGCTTGGAATGGTGCTTTGCTCACTGAGCGTCGGCTGCCCGGCATACGGCACACCGGCCACAAATATACCGGCTGTCTGGTAAGGATCGGTATCGTTGCCTACTTGTGCGGCGCTTGCCCGGATTTTGGCGAAAGAAACTGCCGGCGGCAGATTTACCACATTCGACAAAACCAGGCTACCTGAAACGGAAGGATAGAAAAACGACGTGTTGGCCGTTGAGATCGGCGTAGCCAGGGCACTCGACCAGTCGTTGCGGCCCGTGAAGTCTACAAACAGAAAATTACTGTAACTGAATTTGGCAATGCCATACACGCTATTGATGCGTTTTTTGGCTTCATAAGAAAATATTTCCAAAGGAGAAGCTGCGTTGGAAAGGTTGAAAACGCCTGCTTGTGCCAGCGAGGTCGTCTGGGTTTGCACATTGGCTGCCCGCTGATCCATCCGGTTGGCGCCCACGGAAAAATACAGGCCGATTTTGCCTAACTCCTTTTGATAATTCAACAGCAGGTCCGTATTGTTTTCCCTGAAAAATACCGTGTGCTCGGCATACGCTCCATTTTTAAAACGGTTGGAACTGAAGGCCCGGCGAAATTTCCGCATTTCATTGGAATAGTCCATGCCGCTGCGCAGGGTCAGGCTCAGGTCGTCGGTAAATTCGTAGGCAGCAGACACGTTGCCAAACAAACGATCGCGGTTGAATGAATTTCTGTTTTCCAGCAGCGTGAAATAAGGATTGTCGAAAAACGTGTAATTGAAGGAATAATGCTGCAAATCTTCGAGTCCGGGCTGCCAGTAATTTTTCATGTTTTCAATATCCAGGGAGCGAGGCCCCCAGGCGACAATCGCATAATTGATGTTTTCAGAGCCATAGCCATTACCGGGTCGATTATCGCTTCCGGAATTGACGTAATTGATGCTCGAATTAACGCGCAAGCGCTCTGTAGGCCGGAAGTTTAACCGGACGGCGGCAGTTTTACGGTTCAGGTTTACGCCGGGAATGATGGACTCGCTGCGCAAATCGCTCATCGAAAATCGCAGATTCCCTTTGTCAAAACCTGAGGAAATAGCAATGTTGTTGATCGTCGTGACGCCGGTTTCATAGAAATTTTTCAGATTATCCGGGTAGTTGACCAATAACGTCGGCGTGATGGGTGCGCCGCCGTGCACGGCTACGTCGCCTCCGCGAACAATGCGACCATCGGGGGCCGTCACCGGGCTGTCGTACTGTGGCGTCAGAATGCCCTGGTCGAACGCCGGCCCCCAACTGTACGAAATGTTATCGTTGATGCCGCCACCCAGGCCGTCCTTGAATGCAAACTGGCCGGAATTGCCCTGTGCGTATAGATTTTGAAACTGGGGCAACTGAAACGGTTTGTCGATGAAAGTAGTGGAGTTAAAACTAAGCCCCAATCCTTTGCTGCGCGCGCCATCCTTTGTGGCCACGATGATAACCCCGTTGGAGGCCCGGGTGCCGTATAGGGCCGCTGCTGCGGAACCTTTTAGCACAGTCACCGAAGCGATATCGTCAGGGTTTATTTCCATGGCGCCGTTTCCAAAGTCCACTTCCTGAAATCCCGCAGCGTCGTCGTTGGTAAAATTGATGATGGAATTATTGTTGATCGGAATGCCGTCCACCACGAACAGGGGGTTGTTGTTCGAAAAAGAGCCTTCGCCACGAATGGTGATTTTCGAGGTTGAGCCTACGCCGGTTGATCCCTGACTGACCGTCAAACCAGCTACCCTGCCGGCCAGGTTGTCTAAAAAGTTGGGTGATTTCACCGCAGCGATTTCATCGCCTTCTAATTGCTGCACGGCGTACCCCAGGTCTTTGGATTGTCGCTCGACGCCAAGCGCCGTTATGACGATTTCGCCCAAACCGGTTGCCTTGGATGGTAATGCTATGTCAGTGCTGCCTTCCAGGGTAATACCCGTTTCCAATGACTCATATCCAATGAAGGTGAATACTAATGTAGCCGATTTGTCGGCAACCGTGAGGGCATATTGTCCGCTCGCATCGGTTATCGTGCCGTTGGTCGTGCCTTTTTCCAGTACGCTCACGCCGGGCATGGCATCGCCCGCCTGCTTGTCGCGCACCGTTCCGTTCACCAGTATGCTCTGCGCGATGGCAGCATTCAGACACAGGCAACATAGTATCAGTAAGTTTAATTTTTTCATGTGTAGTTTTATTTTTATGTATTAATGCGAATATTGGATTGAAGTATCAAAATCACTATTAAAAAGGACGATCTTGCTCTTAATCTATGTTTTTTCCTAACGGAAACAACCCATATTGTGGTGCGCTCTACGGTGGGGGAAGTCCTGGGCCTCCAAAGGCATAATTGATCCCTGGAAACCGTTTTGAAACAGTTTCTGAGTCAAATGCCAAGGGCAATGATGCGGTATATCCTTTCTGAAAAACGGACTCCAGCGCATGAGCCTCTTGCGAAGCGGTACAGGAAAAAATAAGAATGGCGGCCTGACCAGATTCTACGGTCATCAAAGTCGGAACATTGTATTGAAGCGAGAAAAGTAGTTATGTTTTTAGGAAACGAGCGTATTTCTTTAGGTCGGCAAGCAGGAGTTGGGAAATGTACGAGGGAGGAACGGGTTTTGGTTTTGCGCACGGATGTTTTTGAGGCTATTGTTCAGGTGGCGACAAATTGAAAACAAAAATCCCGAATTTTTCATCTGTGAAAAATTCGGGATGAATTCATGTTAGGAAAAAACTACGCTTGCGGTGCGCGGAGGTCTTACTACCCCGCACACAATTACTCACCCAGCAACTCCTTCAATTTCGCGCCCAGTTGTTCCCCGCGAATATTCCGCGCCAGAATTTTCCCATCTTTGTCGACGAGTACTGTTTGGGGAATAGACGTCACAGAGTACTGAGCGGCGTGCGAGCTTTGCCAGCCTTTCAGGTCGCTGATATGGTGCCATGGCAGGCCGTCGTCTTTGATGGCTTTTTTCCAGGCATTGGGTTCGCGGTCGAGGCTAACGCCCAGGATGTCGAAACCCTTGTCTTTGTATTTGTTGTAATTGGCTACCACGTTCGGGTTTTCGCGGCGGCAGGGTCCGCACCAGCTGGCCCAGAAGTCGATCAGAACAATTTTACCACGCAT
>JADLCC010000063.1 GCA_020847425.1 Saprospiraceae bacterium | reverse complement strand
CGTTGGAAACCTTTCTTCATGTTCGACTGTTGATGTGGGGCAAAGATAGTGAGTTGTGAGTTGTGAGTTGTGAGTGGCATATCGTTGAAGAAGATTGAAGACAGTGAAAGTATGAAGCATTCATTTCCCCAAGCCAAACCAGATAACCGATAACCAATAACATTGAGTGAGCAGAAATGCACCTTTGCTACCCAATCCCCAGCCTGAAAGCCTGATAACTGATAACTAATAACCGATAACTAAAACGTCGTATCTTTGCACCCTTCGCAGCGCGCATTACTTTCATTTAATACGAATTCAAACAAAACACTATTGCGGCGCTTGCTCATATCTCATGGCTGATGTTATTCAATTATTACCCGATAGTGTAGCCAATCAGATTGCTGCGGGAGAGGTCGTTCAGCGCCCGGCTTCCGTGGTAAAAGAACTGCTCGAAAACGCAGTGGATGCGGGCGCTACACAGATCAAACTGATCGTTCGGGATGCGGGCAAAACATTGATCCAGGTCATCGACAACGGCTGCGGCATGTCGGAGACAGATGCCCGTATGAGTTTCGAGCGCCATGCCACCTCCAAGATCCGGGAATCGAAAGACCTTTTTGCCATCAATACCATGGGGTTCAGGGGTGAAGCACTGGCATCTATTGCTGCGGTAGCGCAGGTGGAACTCCGCACCCGAAGGGCCACCGACGAACTGGGCGTGCGCATTGTCATAGAAGATTCAACAGTTAAATTACAGGAAGCCTGCCAGGCGCCGCCAGGTACCAGTATTGCAGTCAAAAACCTGTTTTACAATGTACCGGCCCGGCGCAATTTTTTGAAAGCAGACCCGGTCGAAATGCGCCACGTGCTCGATGAATTTCAACGCGTCGCACTGGCCAATTCCGATGTGTTCTTTTCCATGCACCACAACGAGCAGGAGATTTTCCACCTGCCTGCGGGCAACCTGCGCCAGCGTATCGTCAAAATTCTGGGCGAAGCCACCAATAAAAAACTGGTGCCGGTACAGGAAGAAACCGATATCCTGAAAATCAGCGGTTTTGTAGCCAAACCCGATTATTACAAAAAATCGCGCGGCGAGCAGTTCTTTTTTGTCAACAAACGTTTTATCAAAAGCAATTACCTGCAACATGCGGTGGTGAGTGCTTACGAGGAAATGTTGCCGCCCGATACCTACCCCTTGTTCGTGCTGTTTCTGGAAATCAATCCGGCCCGCATCGATATCAATGTGCACCCGACGAAGCAGGAAATCAAATTTGACGATGAAAAACTGGTGTACAATTACCTGAAAGTCACCGTCCGCCACGCACTGGGCAGCCATAATATCACACCTACGCTCGACTTCGAGCAGGAACCCGCTTTTCAGGCCAGGCCAGTCAAATGGTCCGACCTGAATGCCGGCAAAGACCGCCCGGCTTCCGTGGAGAATTACAACCGCCAGTCACCCCCTCCCACCGATGCCCGCCGCCAGCAGGACAACCTGCGCAACTGGCAGCGCCTCTACGAAGGACTGGAACTGGTAGGTAAAAGCGACACGGAAGGCGCTCAGGGGGAAGATGCGGATGCACTTACCCTGGAGGCCATTTTAGGCCAGAAACCCGTTTACGAAGTACAGCCCGGCATTGAAATCGCTTCTATGGACGATGAAAGCGGGTCGTTTTCCAAAGGACAAAAAGCCCCGTATCAAATTCACGGTCAATACATTGTAAGTCATATTAAATCCGGATTTTTGCTGATCGATCAGCAGGTGGCGAGCGAGCGGATTCTGTACGAACGGTTCCAGGAAGCGCTGGGCAACGAACCTGTGGCCACGCAAAAAGCCCTGTTCCCGGTCACCATCGAACTGGCGCCGGCCGACGCAGCCTTGCTGCGCGACATGCTGGATGCTGTGAACCGGCTGGGATTCGAGATCACGGAATTCGGCGGCAATACCTTTGCCGTGCACGGTACGCCGGCCAACCTCTCCGGAGGACAGTCGGAAGAAGTGCTCATCGAACAGGTGCTGGCGCAGTACAAAGCCAACCTCGACCTCGATTTGGGCACCATGGATAACCTGGCCCGCTCGATGGCGCGCAGCGCTGCATTGCGCCGGGGGCAGGTGTTGAGTGTGGCAGCCATGCAGGATTTGATCGACCAGTTGTTTGCCTGTGCGGTGCCGTATGCCGGCCCTACCGGGCGCAAGTGTTTTATTACTTTCGAATTAGACGAACTTCAAAAGAGATTCAACCCATAACCGGGCCCTAGCATATGTTTTATCAACCTTTCACCGGCGTGGTCCGGCACCTGATTATTCTGAATGTATTAGTGTTCATCGGGAGTTATGTGATCCTGGGACAGGAATCTTTTCCACGTATCATGGACGGCGACGAAAGTGGACTGGGGCGGCTTTACCTGGCGGCTTTTATGCCGGGATCGCTGTTTTTTCAGCCTTTTCAAATGGCGACGCACATGTTTATGCACGGCGATATCATGCACCTGGCATTCAATATGTTGTCGTTGTATATTTTCGGCCCGATGGTGGAAGCGGTTTGGGGACACAAACGTTTTTTACTGTATTACCTGATTTGCGGCGTGGGGGCTTATGCGCTGCATTTAGGCATACAATGGTGGGAACTGGAACAGGCAGGTATGGACCCGCGGAGCTGGAATGTGCCGATGCTGGGCGCTTCGGGCGCTATTTTTGGGATTTATGTGTCTTTTGCTTACCTGTTCCCCAACCAAGTGATCAGTTTGTTGTTCCCGCCTATATCCCTGAAGGCTAAATACTTCGTTCTGATCATGGCCGGACTTGAATTGTTTTACGGCGTGCGGGGTTATTCCACAGGCATCGCACACTTTGCACACCTGGGCGGCGCGCTGTTCGGTTTTATTATGATCATGATTTGGTACAAAGGAAGGCTTAGGTGAGTGAGTATTTGAGGATGTGAGTATTCGAGTATCTTACTTTCAGATATGGGCTTGTAGTCAAATACTCAAACTTGTGACCAAATTCTTTATAAATGCCTGATTATCAACACTGATAACTAATAACTAATAACGGATAACTAAAATGGCAGTATTCGGCTCCATTTGGGACGACATCAAATATTCCTTCAGGATGGGCAACATGGTCACGCGGTTGATCATCATCAATTTTGGCGTATTTGTGGCGGTCAGTATGGTTAAACTGACGCTTTGGATGGCGAATACAGGACACGGTATTCCCGAATACTTCGAAGATATTCTGTATTTTTTCTGCATGCCTGCGCAGTGGCAAACTGCCCTGTTCCATCCCTGGGGATTTTTTACGTCCATGTTTCTGCACGAAAATTTCTGGCATGTAGTCAATAACGTCATTTTTTTATACCTTTTTGGAAGGATCGCGGGCGACCTGATCGGCAACAGGCGGGTATTCCCTATTTACCTGCTCGGCGGCCTGGTGGGCAATGTGTTGTTTCTGATTTCCGATTTCTGGATGGCCTATCCCGTTCCTTATGCCCTTGGCGCTTCCGGCGCTGTAATGGCCCTGGCCGGTGCGGTGGTTATTCTGGCGCCTGATTACCGCGTCATGCTCCTGCTGTTGGGCCAGGTGAAATTAAAATATATCGTACTGGTGATGGTGCTGCTGGATATGGTCGGCATTGCGCAAAACAGCAACAGCGGCGGGCATATCGCCCACCTCGGGGGCTTTGCCATGGGCATTTTTTTTGTGTATCAATTGCGTGATGGCAAAGACCTTGCAGTGCCTGTTAACCGCTTTTTTGACCGGATCATCAGTTGGTTTTCTTCCACTAAACGCACGCCGGCAGGGCCCAGACGCCGCCCCCAACCAGCCATGAAAGCAACGTTCGGCGGCGCAAAAGGCAATCGGGCTACCGATACCAACGACCTCAGTTTTCAGGAAAAACTGGACGCCATTCTGGATAAAATCAAACAGCAAGGCTACGAAAACCTCAGCGCAGAGGAAAAGGACTTCCTTTACGAGGCCAGCAAAAAATAGTTATTGGTTATTCGTTATCAGTTATCGGGCTTTCAGGCTGGAATTGGTAACTAAGGTATATTTACCCTCCCTGATTGTTTCTGGTTATCAGTTATTCCAGTTTGACCTGGGGAAAGTAGATGCCGCATCCGTTCATAATCTCAACCTGAAAGCCAGATAACCGATAACTGATAACCAATAACTAAACATGACATCACTTTTCAGACATGCACTCCAGATGATCAGTGTGGTAGTGGTAACATTTACCCTGCTGGCTTATGCGTGTCCGCTGGTGAATCCTTCTACATTTACCTGGCTGGCTTTTTTCGGCACGGCCTTCCCCTGGCTGCTGCTCGGCAACCTGTTCCTGGCGCTCTGGTGGGCCTGGCGCCGCAACCGCTTTGCCCTCTATCACCTGGGCATTATCCTGCTGGGCTGGCAGTTTGTCACCGGATTTATCGGTTTTGATTTCGGGAAAGATACCATACCGGAAAGTGCGCTGATCGTTGCTACCCACAACATCGGAGAGATATTTAAAGGAGGCAAGCTAACGGAGGAAATGTACGAGAAACGCGCCGCCGCTTACGCGCATTATTTACAGGAAAGCGGCAACCCCGACCTACTCTGTACCCAGGAAACGAGTGGAAAGTTCTACCGGCTGCTTGCAAAAAAAATGGGTTATGAACACACCTACAACCTCAAAAAAGGCACCGTCATCCTGAGCCGTTACCCGATTGAAACGGGCGGAGAAATTCCTTTCGGAAAAACATACAACTCGACGCTCTGGGCAGATATCCGCATAGATAACAAACTCGTGCGCCTGTACAACGTGCACCTGCAATCGAATAAAGTGACCCAGACCACTGAAAAAGTGGTGGAAAAAGGTGGACTCGACGATGAGGAAACCTGGCACGACATCGGTTATGTACTCGATAAGGTGGGCAATGCCACCGAAATCCGTGCCGAGCAGGCGCTGCGCCTGCGCGAACACATCGCCGCCTGCAAATACCCGGTCATCGTCTGCGGCGATTTTAACGACACCCCTAATTCCTACGTGTACGCGCTGTTGTCGGAAGGTCTCGACGACACGTTTCGGGAAAAAGGCCTGGGCCCTGGAACCACCTTCGCAGGGGTGCTGCCCCTGCTGCGCATCGACTATGTGTTGGCGGAAAAAAGTTTTACCACCTATTCCTGCCGGGTCGGGCGGGACAGCGATTTTTCGGACCATTTTCCGGTGTTTGTGGCGCTGGGGTTTTAAAACCCCGCCGCGTGCCCATCTTTCCGGCTTTCCGAAGCGCCGAAATACACTTTGTTCACCGGGTCGAAACGGATAGCCTGATAGCCGCCGTAACTCCCCGGGGTCGCCCATCCTACTTTATGCCCCATCTGCATCAGGGCGCGGATTGTTTCAAAAGAGATGCCGTTTTCCAGCGTGATCTGCCCGCTGTCTTTCATGCGCTCGCCTGTTGGTTCGCTGCTGCCCTGGTGGTCTATGCGCGGCGCATCGCCG
>JADLCC010000062.1 GCA_020847425.1 Saprospiraceae bacterium | reverse complement strand
GGCATTGTGCCTTTGCTCGCTGGAAGACAGCCTGGTCGGCACCTTGCAGGACCCGGCTGCATACGACCGCAAAGCCTCCTACATTGCCCGCCTCGGCAGTGGTTCGGCCTGCCGATCCATTTTCCCGCATGCGGCGGTGTGGGGCGAAACGCCGCTGGTGGCCGGTTCTTCCAATGAATTTGCCGTGCCCGTGGGCGAGCAGATCCACGAAACGTTCAAAAATTTCCACGACGATATCCTCATAGTCAGCCAGGAAGAAAAGGCCGTGAGCAGCCGCGACGGCCATGCGCTCATGGAGGGCAACCCTTACGCCGAAGCGCGATATACGCAGGCACGCCAACGGCTGGCCTCCCTGCTGGAAGCCATGCGTTCCGGCGACCTGGCCACTTTCGGCAAAATTGTGGAAGATGAAGCGCTGACGCTCCACGCCCTGATGATGTGCAGCAACCCTTCGTACACCCTCATGCGGCCTAATTCGCTGGCTATTATCGAAAAAATCAGGGAATACCGCGCCAAAACGGGCCATCCGGTGTACTTCACCCTCGATGCCGGCCCTAATGTCCACCTGCTTTATCCGGGTGAAATCATCCATGAAGTGCGCGCTTTTATCGAAGACGAACTGAAGGAATTGTGCGAAGACGAATATGTGCAGCAGGACTGGGTGGGAGAAGGGCCGGAGGAGATGTAATTGTCGTGAATCGTGAGTCGTGAATCGTGAGTGGCGTCCATTGATAAGAACGTTCTCAACTATCTTCCAACAGGTCAGCCATTCAGTGGATCGATGAAAGCGCTTCATCTATTTGCAAATGCCTTGTAAAACACAAAAGAGGCCTTTCTTTTAGGCCATTATTCATGTACTTTTGCAGTGTTAATTGACGAAAAGAAGATTATCGCAAACTTGGAGTACAAATAATTGTTAATCAGTCAGATACTCCAACGCCCGATTCTTCAAATGCTCACAAAATAACATACATGCCTGTTCTGGTAAAAAAATCGTTCGCCTGGATCTGGATGGCCGCGCTGCTCACGGCCACCATGGGCGTCAGCGTACACCAGATTTACTGCTATTGCGCAGACAAGGGCTCGGTATCGATTTTTTCCATAGAGGATGAATGTTCGGCCCAAGCATCGGATGAAGCGGCCAAACCTTCCTGCTGCGCAAAAAAAGCGCCCACCCGCCCTTCCTGCTGTGAAAAAAGTGGTGCGGAAGGCACAAATAAACGCCACGGTTGCACCGAGAAAACCACAAAAGTTTTCCAGTTAAAGCCGGAGTTCATACTTTCCGAATCGGACTTTGGCAAAATCATTCATTGCCCTTCCGATCTTCCTCCAGCGCCTGTATTCATATTTCATGGCGCGGGGGAAACAACTTCACAACTGGTTGGTATTCAGTCCTTTCCCAACCCTCCCCCTCCCCTTTCCGGGCGCATGATCTGTGTGCGCCATTGTGTTGCACGTTGTTAGTCAGCGGTATTCGATGCATGGCCTTTTAAGGTTTTGCAAAGCAAACGTTCTTTAACAGCGGCAGCGCCGCGTAATATTTGTAGCTCGTAAGAGCGTAAAAAGGCGAGGTGCAGCGCACCGGAAGATTTAATGTTGCGGTGCGCTGCACCTCCACAACACTTTTTCACCTTTTTCTACAAATATTTCGCCGCTCTGCGGCTGTTCAAAGGGTTTTCATCACAGTTTACCCGTTGACTATGAAAAATATCACTGTCCTGCTCGCAGGACTATTCCTATATTCGCATACACTCTTTTCGCAGGCAAACACCAACCTGACCGGTATGGTGACCAACGACCAGGAGGAATTGCTCATTGGCGCTTCCGTGTTCTGGAAAGACACCAAACAAGGCGCTACAACCGATACAACCGGCCATTTCAGCCTGCCGGCCCGCAACGTAGCATCGACGCTCGTGGTGCATTACATTGGATATACTCCGGCAGAAATACAGGTTTTACCCGGCGAAAACAACATCTGGGTGGAAGTCAGCGGCATCAGCCAGTTGCAGCAGGTAACCGTGAACGGCGCCAGTTTTGACACGCATGTTTCCACGCTGGAAACCCGTAATGTGGAGCATATTTCCAGCAAGGAACTGCGCAAAGCGCCGTGTTGCAACCTCTCGGAGAGCTTCGAGACCAACGGCGCCGTGGATGTCAATTATGCCAATGCGCTCACCGGCGTCAAGGAAATCCAGATGCTGGGCCTGCGCGGCGTGTACAGCCAGTTTATGGTGGAAAACCGCCCGACTATGGGCGGCATTGCCACGCCCTTCGCATTTGAATACATACCCGGCACCTGGCTCGACGGCATACAACTGGCCAAAGGCGCCAGTTCGGTGAAAAACGGTTACGCAGGCATTACTGGCCAGATCAATGCTGATTTGGTGAAACCGCACCTGGATAAACCCTTGTTTATCAATGCATTTACCTCCACGGAGGGCCGCGGCGAACTAAACGTCCACCTGAATAAAAAAGGCAAAGGCCGTATTTCCAACGGATTGTTGATGCACGGCAGTTTTGTAGAAAACCGCTGGGACATGAACGACGACAATTTTTACGACTCGCCCAGCCGGCAGCAGTTGAACGGCCTGTACAGGGTCTTTTACGAAAGCCCGGGCATGTGCGCCCAATTCAACGTGCAGGCGCTGACCGATCACCGGCAGGGCGGACAAATCAGTCCGATCGCCGGAAAAACGGGCCTGTTCAGCATCGATCAGAACAACGACCGCGTGGAAGTGTGGGGCAAAATCGGCTACGAAGGCATTGGCGGTAAACCGTACAACCAGATCGGGAACATGATTTCCGCATCCTGGCACCGCAGCGATGCCTTGTACGGCCCCAACAAATACGCTGCCACACAGAAATCGTTTTACTGGCAAAGCCTGTATCAGACCATCATCGGTACCACCGACCACACCATCGTCATAGCGCCTTCGCTGCAATACGACGATATCCAGGAAACGGTGAACGAAGGGGATCTCAGCCGCAAGGAAACAGTGCCCGGCGCTATGGTGGAATACACCTACAGCCGTCCCAACCTGGACATGGAAATGCCCGACCTGGTGCTCGTAATCGGTGCACGGGCCGACTGGAACAGTCGCTTCGAACGGCTCTTGTTTACGCCGCGGATGAGTGCGAAGTACAATTTTTCGCAAAAAAGTATCGCGCGTATTTCCGTAGGCAGGGGTTTCCGCTCGCCCAATCTGATGGCTGAAAACATCAGTCTGCTGGCCGGCAACCGGGCGCTCGATTTTGCTAGCGACCTCGGACTGGAAGAAGCCTGGAACTACGGCCTGAATTTCACCCAGAGTTTTAAGGCTGCCCGGCGCGATGCTACTTTTAGCCTCGACGTGTACCGTACCGATTTTGTGCAGCAAATTCTGGCAGATGTGGACCGCTCGCCTACGCAGGTTTCCTTTTACAATGCCAAAGGCAAGTCGTTCTCCAACAGCATTTTAGCCTCCGTTTTGTACAATATTTTACCCGGATTCGATGTAAAACTGAGTTACAAATGGAACGACGTGCGGGCCACTTTTGCCGACGGCGTGCTGCGTACAATTCCACTGGTCGCCAAACACCGCGGACTGGTAACGCTCGACTACACCACACCCAACAAACTGTGGGCATTCCATACCCGCGTGCAGGTGATGGGGCCGCAACGGCTGCCCGATAACTCGCAGATTCCGCATGAATACACCCACGATTTTCCGACCACCAGCCCGACTTTCGGCATCTGGAATGCACAAGTGACGCGGCGCATCGGGAAAAAACTGGAAGTGTACATCGGCGGCGAAAACCTGACCGGATTCCAGCAACACAACGCCATTATCGCAGCCAACGAACCGGACAGCCCCTTTTTCAACGGTTCCCAGGTCTGGGCGCCGATGATGCGGCAGGTGGCTTACCTGGGGGTGCGTTTTGCGCCGGGCGGCCTGCAATTGTGACAGGAATGAGGAATGAGGAATGAGGAATGATAAGATTGAGAAAAATTCAATTCTTTCCTCAATAGAGTGGCCATATCATTCCTCATTCCTCATCCCTGTCACGGCTGGCAAAAAATCTCATTCTCCACCATCATTAAAAATCTCACATCATGAAATCCATATTTCTCATCAGCATCATTTCCCTTTTCAACCTCTGCTCTTCGGGCAACACTACCCAGGCCCAAGCCGGCCTGAGCGCCGACGGAACAACCATGACCACCAAATTCAAAGTGTTCGGCAACTGCGGCATGTGCAAAAAACGCATCGAAAAAGCGGCCAAAATAGACGGCGTCACTGCTGCCGACTGGGATGTAGACAGTAAAATACTGACCATTATTTTTGATGAAACGAAGGTAAAACCCAGCCAGGTACACCGGGCTGTTGCCGCCGTTGGACATGATACCGAGAAGGTAAAAGCGGACGATGCGGTGTATGCAAACCTGCATGAGTGCTGCCAATACGAACGGGCCAATTAATTTTTTGCTTTCAAAAGCGGTCAATATTTGTAAAATGTCGCAGAGCGTTTTACCTTTGCCGCCGCTTTTGAAAAGCATGGCGCGATAGCTCAGCTGGTTAGAGCGTGCGATTCATAATCGCAAGGTCGCGAGTTCAAGTCTCGCTCGCGCTACAAGCAAAACGCAGGTTTCAACAGGAAGCCTGCGTTTTTGTGTTTCAGAGGGGTTGAAGCTGTTGAGATTGTTGAAGGGTTGAGATTGTTGAGTGGCCTGGGGGAACTCCTCAACAATCTCAACAACCTCAACCCCTCAACAACTTCAAGGCTTTTAGACAAACAACCAAGAACCCGCAAATGATCGTTACCTTTGCGCCCGCATATGAATCTGGTGATCGACATTGGCAACACCCGCAGCAAAATCGGCCTTTTTCAAGAAAAAACGCTGGTCGAGCAAGCGATTTGGACAGACTGGACGTTAGCAGAACTGCTGGCTTACGGCAACCAAAACGGCGTGCGTTGTGTCATCTTCAGTTCGGTAGCCGCACCGGATACCGCACTGAAGGAAGAACTGGAGGATTATTTTAATGTGCTGGAACTGACGCACGAAACCGCGTTGCCTTTTGAAAACCTGTACCGCACACCACTCACACTGGGAAAGGACAGGTTGGCCGGGGTAGCCGGCGCCCAGGCGCTTTACCCCGATCAACATTGCCTGGTGGTAGATTGCGGCACCTGTATCAAATACGATTTAATCACATCCGATGGGCATTACCACGGCGGCAATATAGCGCCGGGAGTCCGGATGCGGATTCGGGCGATGCACCATTTCACTGCAAGGCTGCCGGAAGTAAGTATGGAAATGCCGGAAAACGCCATCGGTTACAGCACCCAAACGGCGCTGCAAAACGGCGCCATTCGGGGAGCAGTACTGGAAATCGAAGGATTCGCGCAACTGTTTCGTCAGCGGACTTCTCCTTTGCAGGTAGTGCTGACCGGCGGCGATGCGGCGTTTTTAAAAGATCATCTTTCTATTCATAATCCCGATCTGATCTACCAACCCGACCTGACGCTTTTTGGACTTAACCACATTTTACGACATCATTTTCAATAGAGAAAAACGGTACAAGTTTTTCATTAGCAACAAATTATGCGCTTTTTAGCCTCTGTTCTTTTTTGCCTGGTCACCTTTGCTGCATGGGCGCAGCCCAAACAAAATTCCCCATATTCGCGCTTTGGTATCGGCGACCCCATCACCCAGTCGTTTATCCATCAAACAGCTATGGCAGGTCAGTCGGCGGCTTTCCACGACCCATACCACCTGAACTTGCAGAACCCGGCATCTTTTGCATTCCTGCGCTCTACAGCGCTCGAAACGGGACTTTACGCCAAATACAGCCACATGACCAACGGCACTGCCACAAAAGACAACTGGTCGGGCAACCTGGCTTATCTGGCACTGGGTTTTACCCTGAAAAGCCCGATCAATGAAGTATTGGACCGCAACAAAACGCCCTGGAAATACGGGATGGGTTTTGCGCTCACGCCCTACTCTATCGTAGGCTACAACATTGAATCTACCGAAACCTTGCCACAGATCGGAGAGGTGGACACCAAATTCCAGGGCACCGGCGGCACCTACCGCATGCAATGGTCGAACGCCGTGCGCCACAACAACACAGCATTCGGCGCTACGCTGGGCTGGATGTTCGGCAAAACCATTTACGACAACACAACTGTTTTCAACGATACGCTGTTCTCGACTTTTCAGGATAACATCCGGCAGGATATCGGCATCAGCGGTTTTGTGTGGAATGTAGGCTTGCAGCAGGATATCCCGCTGGCTTATGCGCCCAACAACAAGGACGTGATGACGCGCTGGATTACCCTGGGCCTGACTGCTGAAAGCAACCACAAACTGCGCACCGTTTCTGATGCGTATTTCATCCGGAGCCAGGGGCGACTGTCCAGCGGACAATATTCGAATGCCGATACCCTTACCCAGGAAACGGATTTGCGGCGCGATCTTACCCTGCCCGCAGCCATTACCTTCGGCATCCAGTATGTTAACCTGGAAAAATTCAGGTTCGGCGCACAATTCGGCTTCGAATCCTGGTCGAATTACAAAAACGAAGCCCGCCCCGAAACCCTGCGCAACACCATTTCTATCTCAGGCGGTGCGGAATTTATTCCCGATTTTTCGTCGTATAACCGCTATGCCAAACGCGTTCGTTACCGCGTGGGCGCTTATTACCGCCAGGATCCGCGTGTGGTGAATGGCGAAGGACTGAACGATGTGGGCCTGTCCTTCGGTTTCGGTTTGCCGATCGTTCTGCCGCGCCAGCAGACTTCGTTTGTCAATACTGCTTTTGAACTGGGCAAACTGGGCGGCAATTCCCCGATTGAAGAGACTTATTTCCGTATATCTTTGGGCTTTACCTTGAATGATAATACTTGGTTTTATAAGCGTCGTTTTGAATAATTTAAGACGGTTGAGGCTGTTGAGGGGTTGAGATTGTTGAGATATCACTCAAACCTCTCAACAATCTCAACCCCTCAACAACCTCAACTTCTTCAACCGAGAGCATCCATGCCCATCCAGCACCACAGCGAACTGATCAGGCAGGAGGCCAGTAGACTTGGCTTCGAATTTGTCGGGTTCGCCCGTGCGGAGCAGATGAATGAAGAGGCGCGGCGGCTGGAAAAATGGCTGGAACAGGGCGCGCATGGCCGGATGGCTTACATGGAAAACTATTTCGACCTGCGGATTGATCCGACGAAACTGGTGCCCGGCGCAAAAACGGTGATTTGCCTGACCTTCAACTACTTTAATCCGGACAAACAACAGGACCCGGAAGCGCCGAAAATCGCCAGTTACGCTTATGGCGAAGATTACCACCATGTAGTGAAGGACAAACTAAAAGCATTGCTGGCTTTTATGCGGTCGGAAATCGGCGATATCGACGGACGCTGTTTTGTCGATTCGGCGCCGGTGATGGAACGCGAATGGGCGCGCCGTGCCGGACTGGGCTGGAACGGTCGCAACACCCTGACGATCAACCCCAAACGCGGGTCTTTTTTCTTTCTCGCTGAAATCATCTGCGATCTGCCGCTGGTGTATGATGACCCGATCCGCGACCATTGCGGCACCTGCCGGCGTTGCATAGATGCCTGCCCTACCGAGGCCATTTCGCCCGAAGGCTACTTCCTGGATGCTTCCAAATGTATTTCTTACCTCACGATCGAACTGCGGGATCATATTCCGGCAGCATTCAAGACGCAAATGGACGGCTGGATGTTTGGCTGCGACGTGTGCCAGGATGTTTGCCCCTGGAACCGGTTTGCAGAAAGACACGCGGAACCGGCACTGGAACCGCATCCCGACCTGCTCAGCATGAGCCGACGTGACTGGCAGGAACTAACGGAAGAGGTTTTTGGCAGGGTTTTTAAAAAATCGGCGGTGAAACGGGTGAAATTTGAGGGTTTGAAGCGGAATATTGGATTTATAGAGAAGTGAGCGTCTATTCATCTCCGCAAGATTCGGGTAGCCTCCCCTCTCCTTCGCCCCTACTTTTGTGTTGTCAAACAATTCAACCATGAAGGCACAAGAGCACATCAATTTCCAGCGCATCGCCGAAGCGATCGACTACCTCAGGGAAAATTTCACCCGGCAACCCGAACTGGCCGAGGTGGCCGAAAAAGTACACCTGAGTCCGTACCATTTCCAGCGCCTGTTTACAGAATGGGCGGGCACCAGCCCCAAAAAATTCCTGCAATACATCAGCCTGCAGCACGCCAAAAAAATGCTGAAAGAGGAGCAGGCTTCCTTGTTTGAGGCTTCTATGGAGACCGGGCTTTCCGGCGCAAGCAGGCTGCACGACCTGTTTGTGAACCTGGAAGGCATGACGCCCGGCGAATACAAAAACGGCGGGGCCAATCTTTCTATCAACTACAGTTTTGCAGAAAGCCCTTTCGGAAATATCCTGGTCGCGTCCACTTCCAAAGGCATCTGCCACATCGCTTTTGCCGACAACGGCGCGGAAGCCCTGCAACAGCTCCAACAAAACTTTCCAAAGGCACAATTCCGGCAGATGCTGGACCTGATGCAGCAAAATGTCCTGTACATTTTTACGCACGACTGGAGCAAACTTCACCAGATCAAACTGCACCTGAAAGGAACCGATTTCCAACTGAAAGTGTGGGAAACCCTGCTGAAAATCCCAATGGGCAAACTCACCACCTACGGCGCCATCGCCCGCCATATCGAACACCCCAAAGCATCGCGGGCCGTCGGAACGGCCATCGGCGACAACCCTGTCGCATTTTTGATTCCCTGTCACCGGGTCATCCAATCGAGCGGATTGCTGGGCGGGTATCATTGGGGAACTACGCGCAAGACAGCTATGATTGGCTGGGAAGCCGCGCAGGTGTTTGGGGTTTAGTGTTTAGTGTTTAGGGCGCTTCGCCAATGGCAACCGTGGGTGGCTTGGGCGAAGCACCCTAAACACTAAACACTAAAAACTAAACACTAAACACTAAAGACAAACTATGCATTACCTTCGCCCCATCAATTACTAAAACATACTACAAATGACCTTCAAATTTTTGAGCCGAACCCTTTTACTGTCCACGCTGCTGCTGATCCAGCAGACCATGTTTGCCCAAACCGAAATGCGCTGGGACACACATGGCGTCGGTTTTATTGTTCCCGACAACTTCAAAATTGAAAAAAACGATGCAGAAGAATACACTGCATCGAACGACAACCTCTTTCTCAGTATCATTCCGATCCAGGACGAAAACCTGACCGCAGACCACCTCGCAGAAGCCGTTGTTGAAATGGCCAAGGAACTCGAATACGATGTTGTGGATAATGCCGATGAAACAACCATGCAAGACTTTACCGGATACTACGTGGTTGGCCAAAAAGATGGCGTCAATGCGATTGTAATGGCTATGATGGATACCGAGAGCAGCACTAAC
Source organism: Saprospiraceae bacterium (assembly GCA_020847425.1). GTDB lineage: Bacteria > Bacteroidota > Bacteroidia > Chitinophagales > Saprospiraceae > M3007. The sequence continues at coordinate 4,312 of JADLCC010000062.1, read as the reverse complement.
CTGCTCGTGGTAATCGTTTATGCAGATAACTCTCAGAGAATGGCGCTGAAAATTGCGAACAGTTTCTTTGCTTACGACTGAAAACGTGAGTCGTGAATCGTGAGTTGTGAGTGGTACATTGCTCAAGACCATATTATAAAATTTGAGCGAAGTACCACTCACGATTCACGACTCACTACTCACGATTCAAGGCAAACGCCACCACCCAGTTCCCTTTGGGTGTACCCAGTTTCTCCCCGCCGCAAGCTACCGCTATATACTGTTTTCCATTTACCTGGTAAGTAGCCGGTGTGGCAAATGCAGCGGCAGGCAGGGTGGTTTCCCACAACAACGCACCCGTTTTTTTATCAAATGCCCGGAATTTGCCGTCTTTCGTTCCGGCGATAAACAGCAATCCGCCGGCAGTGATCACCGGGCCGCCATAACTTTCACAACCCGTCGGCGCGTGCCCTTTTTGCCGCAGGGTCTCCGTATCGCCAAGGGTGACCTGCCAGCGGTAAGCGCCGGTATTCAGGTCGATGGCGCTGAGGGTTCCCCAGGGCGGCGCGATACCCGGCAATCCTTTGTTATCCAGGAATTTGTGGTATCCGGTGTGCCGGTAAGGCACCGGAGCAACATCTGCTGTCAATACGGCTTCGGCGCCAATCTCTTTTTTTTCTTCTCCGTATAGAAATTCGATCAGGGCTTTTTTGTCGGCATCTTTGATCTGTGGGAATCCGGGCATCATACCTTTTCCCGTTTGTAGGAGCGCTCCCACAACATCCCTGTCGCGCTCCCTGATGTTGAGCAGGGAAGGGAAGCCGCTTCCAGCATTACCACTGCGGTCGGGTTTGTGGCAGGAAGCGCAGAGGTTGAGGTAGGTCGCTTCGCCCAGTTGAGTGCCCGGGGCAATATTGCTGCCTGTCGATTCCATTTTCAATATCCAGGCCATTTCGTTGGCGTTGACGTACAACACGCCTTCTTCCGGATCGGCGCCGGCGCCACCCCATTCAGCGCCACCATCGTAGCCGGGCAGTAAAAAAACACCTTCCAGGTTGGGTGGAGCGAACTGTCTTTTGTCCGACTGGCGAAATGTTTGTAACAATTCTTCCCGGTTTTCAGCATAGGGGCTCAGGTCGTTTTCCGTCAGTTCGTGCGCCTGCCGGGCAAAAGGCTTGGGGAGCAGCGGTACGGGCTGGCTGGGCCAGGCTTGTTCCCCTGCGAGCGCGGAAGGCGGCATCGGTTGTTCTTCCACATCGAACAGCAGTCGGCCCGTTTTGCGGTTGAATACGAACACATAACCCTGCTTGGTGATTTGCGCAACGGCATCTATGGTTTTGCCGCCCCGTTTTACGCGCAACAGATTGGGTGGAGCGGGTAAATCCCGGTCCCAGATATCGTGGTGTGTAAACTGATAATGCCAGATTTTTTTGCCTGTCCTGGCATTCAGGGCCAGGAGGCAATTGGCAAACAGGTTGGCGCCTTTGCGATAGCCGCCGTAAAAATCGGGTGATGCCGAGCCGGTGGGTACGTATAAAATGCCCGTTTCGCGGTCGACCGCCATACCTGCCCAGTTGTTGGCTGCGCCGATTTCCGTATTCAAATAAGCGTCTTTATTCTCCCAGGTGTCGTAACCTTCTTCCCAGGGATACGGGATGGTGTGAAAGGTCCAGGCCAGTTTCCCGGTCACCACGTCGAAGGCGCGGATGTCGCCGGGCGCCGCATCGGGTCCTTCGGAAAGCCGGACGGGCATAACAATCAGGTTTTCAAAAACAGTGCCCGGCGTGTTGGAAATGATAAACTTGTTTTTGGCGATCTCCGGCAGCCCTTCATGGAGGTCCACTTTACCCTCGTTGCCGAATGTTTTGATCGGCTTTCCCGTTCCGGCATCCAACGCCCACAAGTTGGGGCCGATGGTAACAAGGATGCGCCGGTCGTCGCCCCTGGACCAGTAGGCTACCCCGCGGCTGGTGCTGTGCCATGCTTTTAAAGGGTCGCCGAAGCGCCACAATTCGCGGCCGGTGGCAGCGTCGAGGGCAAAAGCCTGTACGGTTGCCGTAACGCCGAACAGCACGCCGTTGACGATGATCGGGCTCATTTGCATTTGACCGCTGTCGGGTGCGGCGTAGGTCCAGGCGACCTGCAATTGGTTTACATTTTCCGGACTGATCTGTGTCAGCGTCGAGAAGTGGTTGCGATCCGGTCCGCCGAGGTATTCCCGCCATTGGGTGTAGTCGGCTGGAGTGGAGCAGCCGATCAGCAACGCAAACAAGAGCATACAGGGCCGCACAATTTTCTCCATCATTTATACAATGTTTTAAATTCTTCCATCATTTCCCGGATCAGCGGGTGGTCTGCAATCTGTTGTTCCGGAGGCCCCAGCATTGCGGAGATTTCCGTTGACATTTCCGTACTGAGTCCGGCGCATTTTCCTGTTTCCAGGTCGATCACAAACACTTTGCCTTCTGAAGAAGTTGGCCTTAAATGGTTAACAATCAATATATTGCCTACCTTTTTGAAGTAACCTATGGAAGCCCACCTCAATTTGTCGGGCCCTCCGGTCAATTCAATATCCGTCACAAAAACCCAGGCATAACGGTCGGCTTTTTGGAGCACAATCCCATGCGCTGTGGCCCATAAAACGATATCCTCATCCCGGTATCTTTGCTGCAAGGTATCGGTTTTGACATTTAAATAATGATTGCTTCCGGCATAGGTCAAATAATAATGGCCCGGCAGCGGCGGCTTGTTTTCCAGTATTTCGAGGAAATAATCTTCGGGCAGCAAAATGGGCAAAGGTTGCCAGTCGATGCCTTTGTTGACATAAATATCGAAATATTTTCTGCCGGTTAAATCGTGTTTTTGTTGCAGTCCCTGCAAAATCCATTGAAGGGAAGGGTCGGGCGAAGCGGCTTTCCGGGGCAACATCTCGGCTTCCATTTTTGATTTAAATGCCTGATTTTCAGGCAACAACAACGCAGGTGGTATTTCTACAATCGTCCTGAATGCACAAAAACAGGATTCCGATTCGATGGTAAATTTTTCGCCGGTTTTGCCATTGATGATCGTGCCGGATGCGCTACCAAAACCGCTGCCGCCGGAAGAACCGACATCTATGGAATCGAGTACACCATCGCTATTGATGTCCATCGTTTGGTAATGGGTCCGTAAATCCGGAGGGGTATACCAGGGCGGATAAACGGTGTCGGTTTGGGCAGTGCGGTGATCGGCTGTATGTTTGCTGCACTGGGCGAAGAGAAGGAGAACGATCAGGTAACGCATGTGTGAGAGAGGTGAGAGCGTGAGAGAAGTGAGAGCGTGAGAGGGCCGGCGCTTGGCTTCGCTTTTTTATTTTATCGAAAAGCCTTCAGAGCAAATATCTTTGATGCAATTCCCAAGCATTTTCCAGCGGATTGCAGGGCGGAATTTTTCTGTGTCGAGGATACCTGAACCACAGGACCCCATTCATGCTTCAAAGATAAAATATATAGGCACTTCCAGGAATTCTAACGGAACATAATAAAACACTCCAATGTACTCTTAACAGCCCAACCCATGGGCTGGTCCTCTCACCCTCTCACTTCTCTCACCTCTCACCTCTAAAAATGTCTCGCAATATCTGGATCCTCTCCCTCGTCAGCCTGTTTACGGACATGGCCAGTGAAATGCTGTATCCAATAATGCCTGTTTATCTGAAAAGTATCGGTTTTTCCATCGTTTTCATTGGGGTACTGGAAGGTGTAGCAGAAGCGGTTGCGGGGCTGAGCAAGGGTTATTTCGGCAGGCGGAGCGATTTGATGGGCCGGCGTTTGCCTTTTGTGCAGATCGGGTACGGGCTCAGTGCACTGTCCAAACCGATGCTGGCATTATGGGCACATCCGCTTTGGGTGTTTTTTGCCCGCACGACCGATCGGCTGGGCAAAGGCGTACGTACCGGCGCGCGGGATGCGTTGTTGTCCGACGAAGCCACAGCGGCAACCAAAGGCCGGGTTTTTGGTTTTCACCGCTCGATGGATACCCTGGGAGCGGTGATGGGCCCTTTGCTGGCGCTGCTTTTTTTGTACCTGCATCCGGGCGCCTATCGCAGTTTGTTTTTGCTGGCTTTTATTCCCGGTTTGCTGGCCGTTGTTTGCACCTTGCTCGTGCGCGAAAGTGGCAACACTGCGCGGCGAACGATGTCCAACAAGCCGCGTTTCCTGGATTTTTTCCGGTACTGGCAACAGAGTCCGGCGCAATACCGCCGGCTCGTGGGCGCTTTGCTGCTGTTTGCGGTGTTCAACAGTTCCGATGTGTTTCTCTTGTTGAAAATCAAGGAAGCGGGTTGCAGCGACAG
>JADLCC010000061.1 GCA_020847425.1 Saprospiraceae bacterium | reverse complement strand
TGCGCTGGAGGGGCTTGCGCACGGCTACCCTGACCAATCTTCCGCTCAACCAGACGGTTACCGTTCGGCTGGCCGATTTGCCGTTTACCATCGCAAAAACGGGCGCCGCTGCTGCCGGTATTTTTGAAATGACCGACCCTGGCCCCCTGGGCCTGGCGTTCATGCACCGCGATACGGACTATATTGATTTTAATTACCAGGTCACTTTGCCCCATAAATTTTCTCAATACGGCCCGGGCATCTCGGTCGGGGATGTCAACTCGGACGGCCTCGATGATGTGTACCTGAGCGGAAGCGCCAAAGAACCGGGCGCCTGGCTGCTGCAAACGAACAAAGGAACGTTCGTGCGCAAGGACGTGGCCTACAAAACGGACGCGGCCCGGCGGGAAGAAGAACTGGGTACGCTCCTGTTTGATGCCGACGGCGACGGCGACAACGACCTGTACATCGTTCGGGGCGGCAACCAGTATGAAGCCGGTTCGCCTTTGTACCAGGATGTGTTGTGCGTCAACGATGGCAAGGGCAATTTCAGCATTGCCGCCGCTGCGCTGCCTGTCGAACAGGCCTGCGGACAAGCTGTCAAAGCAGCCGATTTTGACGGCGACGGCGACCTCGATCTGTTTGTCGGCGGCCGCGTGATGCCCCGCTCTTTTCCCAAAACGGACCGCAGTTACCTGCTGCGCAATGATTCCAAAGGCAAAGATCAACCCCTGTTTACGGATGTAACGGAGCAGGTGTGCCCCGAACTGAGTTACATCGGCCTGTTGAGCGACGCCCTTTGGACAGATTTCAACCAGGACAACCGTCCCGACCTGCTGCTGGCTGGCGAATGGATGCCGCTGACTTTTTTGCAAAATGAAGGTGGGAAATTCAAAAACGTAACGCCACAAACGGGACTTGCAGACAAAACCGGCTGGTGGACCAGTCTCGCTGCCGCCGATTTCGACAACGACGGCGATATGGATTACGTAGCCGGCAACTTCGGCGAAAATATTTATTACAAATGCCGGACCGGCGAGCCGCTCACCATTTATGCCAAGGATTTTGACGGAAATGGTTTTTATGACCCCTTTATTTCCTGTTTCTGGCCCGATTCGGTCGGTAACCGCCACGAGTATTTTTACAACAGCCGCGACGATGTCATTAAACAACTGGTGATGATCCGCAAACGTTTCAATACCTACGGCGCCCTGGGCGCAGCGACGATGCAGGACGTTTTTAAACCGGAAGACCTCAAAGGCGCGCAGATCATGCAGTCCAACTGGATGTTCAGCAGTCTGGTGGAAAACCTGGGCGGCGGCCAGTTCAAAATCAGCGCCCTGCCCACGGAAGTGCAAATTGCGCCGATTCAGGGTATGTTGCCCTACGACGTAGACCACGACGGCCTGCTCGACCTGCTCATGGTGGGCAACGATTATGGCATGGAACTGCTGCAGGGTCGGGCAGATGCGTTTTGCGGACTGGTGCTGAAAAACACCGGGCAGAACAAATTCAAAGCGCTCAGCCTGGAAGAAAGCCATTTTTATGTGCCTTATGACGCCCGCGCGCTGGCTAGGGTCAACATCGGTAATGGTAAAGAGTTGATACTCGCCACCCAACACCGCGGCCCATTGAAAGTGTTTGCACCCAAAGTCTCGCCGGGGGAAGCGGTGGTTTTGCAGGCCAATGAAGTAAAAGCGGTACTGACCCTTAAAAACGGGCAAAAAAGAACGCAGGAATATTATTGGGGCAGTACGTTTTTATCGCAGGATTCGCGGTCGGTTCGGGTAGGGGAGGATATTGCTCAGATTGCTTTTTTTGACGGGAACAATAAACAGACGCGGGTGATTGGGCGCAATTTGCAGTAACCGGTGCAGCCCGGAACAGCGTTCCAGGGTACATTGCTCGTGTGATGCTTGCCCCGGAACAGCGTTCCGGGGTACATTGCTCGTGCGACGCTGCTCCGGGAAACGAGCGTTGTATCCCGGAACGCTGTTCCGGGATACGAATGTTGTACCCTGGAACGCTGTTCCGGGAAAGCGCAATCTTTTTAAAACAAGTAAAAGGGTAAAACGAGTTTAGCCTAAATTCTTTGCAAATGCGTGATTATCAACACGAATAACGAATAACGAATAACGAATAACGAATAACGAATAACGAATAACGAATAACGAATAACGAATAACGAATAACGAATAACCATAACACACATGCCATACCTCGCTAACGATACCCGCTACAACCACATGGAATACCGCCGTTGCGGCCGCAGCGGCCTCAAACTCCCCGCTGTCTCCCTCGGTCTCTGGCACAATTTCGGGCATGTCGACGTGCTGGAAAACTGCCGCGCCATCCTGCGCCTGGCCTTCGACAGCGGCATCACCCACTTTGACCTGGCAAATAATTACGGCCCGCCGCCGGGCTCTTCGGAAGAAAATTTCGGCCGCCTGCTGAAAGAAGATTTTGCGCCGTACCGCGACGAACTGATCATCTCCACCAAAGCGGGTTACCTGATGTGGCCCGGTCCCTATGGCGAATGGGGCTCCAAAAAATACCTCGTTTCGAGCCTCGATCAAAGCCTGCAACGTATGGGGCTGGATTATGTGGACATTTTTTACCACCACCGACCCGACCCAGATACGCCGCTGGAAGAAACCATGGCCGCACTCGACCTGATCGTGCGGCAGGGGAAAGCCCTGTATGCGGGCATTTCCAATTATCCGGCCGAGGAAGCCGCAAAAGCCTGCGCTATTTTGAAACAACTGGGCACCCCTTGCCTGATCCACCAACCCAAGTATTCGATGTTCGAGCGCTGGGTGGAAGGCGGCCTGCTGGACGTGCTGGAACAGGAAGGTGTGGGTTGTATTCCTTTCTCCCCGCTGGCGCAGGGCATGCTCACCGACCGCTACCTGAAAGGGATTCCAGGTGATTCGCGGGCGCACAAACCACATGGATTTTTAAATGAAAACGCTATCACGCCAGAACGGCTCGAACAGATCCGCCTGCTCAACGACCTGGCTGTCAGCCGCGGCCAGACCCTGGCGCAAATGGCACTGGCCTGGTTGCTGAAAGACCCGCGTGTTACTTCCGTGCTCATCGGGGCGAGCCGGCCGGAACAACTGGCGGATTCGTTGCAATGCCTGAAAAGCCCGGTCTTTACGAAAACGCAACTGGGTATGATTGAAACCATTTTAAACAACGAACCGGGGCTTCCTAATTAAGAACGATTTTAACGGTCAACTCTACGCTTAGTGACCTTTGTGAAACACCTTGGTGTACTTTGTGGTAAAAATTTGTGCGAGAAATAAACCTTTGATTTTCAATCAATTTTGTGTGCATACCGTAGGTGTTGAAAAAACACCACACAAGGCGCTTGGGTAAATAGGATGAGAAAGGACTGACAAGGTGACAACCTATTTTTCATCCCTTTTGAAACCTATTTTTCTTTCAACGGGCCGGTTGAATTTAGTATCTAGTTCAAGAAGTCGTTCATCAAATTCACTTTTTGTAACAACATCGTTGTTGAACAACCACATCAGGTTTTGATGATTTTGCTCGTAGGGAAGCAATAAATTGATCTGACCGTACTTTTCATCCAGTACTTTTTTCCTTTTTGATTTCAAAGATTCAATAAATTCTTCAAGTTCCTCCTTTGTCGGATTGTCGTAAACAAATTCAACGGCGTTATTATTCCCTCTTTGAACCAGGAAAAATGTTTCCTTGTATGTCAGCCAATATATCACTCCACAGATAGCTCCAATGGCTAGATAAAACAGTTCGGCAGCGTATCCGACGTGGGCACCTGTTTCTCTTACACGGGCTGTCCCAAAGGCCAGTATTAAGCAAGCGATTGCCGCAATAAGCCACCCATTTATTCCGGTCTTACTTTTTAGTACCCGCACACCGATGTCTTCATAATCTACAAAATACTCTACAGAATTCAGTTGTTTTTTCTGGTGAACATGGAGCCCGGTTTCAGTCAGTTCGAATACTGTTTTGTAAAAAAAGCGCTTCTTTTGAATTAATTTGTCCATATATTGATAATTATAGATGAATAGAAAGGATATGCTGAGCGTGTTCAAAAAGGCACCTTCCCACAAATTCCAGGGCAAAGCACCGTCTCACCTCTCACCTCTCACTTCTCACTTCTATTCTTCTCCCACCACTGCCTCCACAGCCCCTTCACCACCACTAGTCCCGCCAGGGGAATGGCGGCTGTCGGCATTACCTGTGGCCAGAATTTCCAGAAAATGAGCGCCAGCGCTGCAAGGATAGCCATGACGGTGAAGTAGTTGCGCAATTGTTCCGTTGCCCGCAGCCGCCAGAACACCAGCAGGTGTGTCGGCATGGCCCACATCAGGTTGAAATTGGATTTGGTCGCGGAGTGGTCGGTGGCAAACCAGAGCAGCGCCATAATGAGGCCGGCCAGGCCCAGTACGAACCAGAAAATAGTATCAAAAATGTGTTCGGTGCGCGGATTGGCCATGCTGAGCAGTCCGAGCAGCGCCACGAAACAGGTCACGAACAGCGGGCGCTCAAAAAAGCCCGGTTTCCACTCCGGCGCAGGAAAAGGTTGTTGCGGGGTAAAAATCTCTTTGCTGACCATCGCTTGTCCGTCGGGTAGTTTGGCGTGTCCGAACATATCGTGCAGGTAATCCGGCAAAAACATAAACGCTTCCGGTGCTGCACGACGGTCGGCCGGCGTACCCAGCACCAGGTCGATCCCGAATTCCGTCCAGGGCAGGCGGGTCAGGTACTGGTGCAGCAGATCGCGCATGGTGAGGCCCATGGGAAGTTGGGTGCTGTCGAAAGTGATCTGGTGAAACAGCGATTCCTTGATAATATCGCGGATGCGCGTGGCGCAGTTGTCGTAAAAAAAGTCGTATTTGTAGTAGCGGTTTTCCTCTGCGGCATTTTCCTGGAGCAGTACAAAAAGCCGTTGTTTTTGCAATGAATCCAGTTGCAGCCATTGCTCTTTCATGGCACGGCGGTCGGACAAGTTGCCGTATTCAAAACTGCGGTAAGGTTCCAGGTCGAGGAAGTAGAGGAGTTTGCCGCGGCAGAATTTGAGCAGGAAGTTGGGTTGTTCAAAGTCGAAGGTGCCGTAGTTGTAACAACGGTCGATGCGGAGTTGCGGGTCATAAATCCGGATGGCGCTGTGGCCGAAAGTGCTGTACACAAATTCGCCGGGCGCAACGGTCATCAGGCTGATGCGCGCATTTGGGGATAGTTGTTTTGCGGTGGTCTGGGCAAATAATGCAGGGGAAATAAAAAGAAAGAGCAACAGGCAAAGGTGCTTCATGGCAGAGAGTGATTTATGGCTGCGAAGATGAAGCAATCCCGGGAAAAAAAGAAGTGAGAGTCGTGAATCGTGAGTTGTGAGTGGTACTTCGCTCAAACTTTATACGATAGTCTTGAGCGAAGTACCACTCACGACTCACGACTCACAACTCACGATTCACAACTCACAATTCTAATTCATATTCAGCGGTTTACCCAGATAAAAATCCAGGATTTTCAGTTTGAACAGAAAATCGTATTTCGCTACCACCATATCATTTTCAGCGTTGTCGCGGTTGTTTTTGGCGGTGGTGAGGTCGAAAGCATTGACGGCGCCGACGGTGTAGCGTTTTTCCATATTTTCAAATGCCAGGCTGGTCGAATTGAGCGTGCGCTGGGCGGCTTCGTATTGTTTGTCGGCTGCGCGCGCATTGGCAATGGCCGTCTGAATATCGTTTTTCAGGGTCTGCCGCGTCTGGTTTTGTTGCAATTGCGCATTCAGCAGGGCCAGGTTGGCGCGTTCGACGCTGAGCCGGGTGCGACCGTTCTGGTAGATCGGAATGCTGATGCTCAAGCCTACACTCTGACCGAAGTTCTGGTTCATTTGCTCGAAGTAAGGCACGCGCTGCACATTAACGGGGATCTGGATTTCCTGTCCCGGAACCTCTAAAATGCGGCTTTCACCGTCGATCAGTACCGGCAGGATATAGGGAAATACGTCGACGCGTTCCGGCGCTTTGAAAGCGGTAGAGTAATTGCTGTTCAGGTTCACCCCAAAACCGACGGAAGGGTAGTACGCCGATTTGGCAATGGCAATGCCTTCCCGTGCGCTTTCCACACGGTGGTCGGCCGCTCTGACGCTGGGTTGAGTACCTAAAGCAGTTTGGTATACCGGGCTGAGGGTGAGTGCTTCAGGTTGGGCGTCTTCTGGAATGGGAACGACAGGTTTTTCAATACGCAACTCGTAATCCGGTTCGAGTTGCAGCAGTTGTTTGAGGTTCAGGTAGGCGAGGTCGATGTTGTTTTGTGACAGTACTGCCGACTGCTGATCGCGGGCGATCTGTGCTTCGATGTTGTATTTATCAACCATCGGAACGGTACCGGCGTCGATCATTTTTTGCGTGACCGACAGTTGCTGCTGACTCAGGCTCACCCGGCGGTTGGCATTTTGCGCCTGTTCTTCGTACAGCAATATGTTCAGGTACGCAGCGGCCACCTGTAGCGAGATGTTGTTGATCGATTGTTCGGCATCCGCTTCGGCTGCCCTGCGGTCCCAGCCCGATTGTTTCACGCTGTGGTGAATCAGACCGCCGTTGAACAGCGAAATATTGGCATTGAGGCCGATACTGTTGAAACCCGTAGCCTGCGTGTTAAACGAGTTGGTCGTCGGGTCGATCGTATAACCAAATTGTTCCCCGGCGTTGAAATTGGCGCTTACGTTGGGCAAACGCGCCGTTTTGGCTTGCCTTTCCGACAAAACGGAGGTTTTTACATTCGCAACAGCTTGTTTAATGGTGAGGTTGTTTTCCTGTGCGTAGCGCACGCATCGTTCGAGCGACCATACCTCTTGTGCACCGGCCATTAAACTGAGTAACAGGAAGGCCAGCGAGGCAGTAATTTTTAACGTGTATTTCATGTGTGAATGGAAAAGTTGTTTCTGTTTCCAGCCGTTATTATCCATAGCAAGAGTACGCCAATCGGCGCATGTATTCAAGTATTTTTCTATAAATCGCCGATATTCGTAGATGAGTTATTGGTTATTCGTTATTAGTTATTCGTTATTCGTTATTCGTGTGGTAACACTTGGCTTAGTCAAATACAAATGCCGAGAGTTATCACACGAATAACGAATAACGAATAACCAATAACTAATTCCCGCGAAGCAGAACGGCGTCCAGCACCCGAGCCACCGGGTACATCCGGTGTGAGGGTTCGTACCAGGGCGACTTTCGGTACACCCAGTCGAGTTGGGCGGACGCATCGGCTGCAAACTCGGGTTCCGCTGCGCGTTTGGCATCCAGTTCCGTTTTGACGGCCGGATTTTCCTTTAAAAACTGTGCGGCCAGGTCTTCAAAAACATAAGCCGAGAAATACTCTTTCTGCATCAGGACCGGCTCGAAAAAATTCCAGGCAAACCAGGAATCCGGCGCATTCGGCTCCAGGGTTTCCATCAGGTAGCGGTTGGCCGCCTGATCGGTGTAAATCACCATGTCGCCTTTGCTGAATTTCCGGCGTAGCATGCGTTTTTCCAGTTGCACCCCGGAGTGGTAATAATGGCCTTCCCAGGCGTTGCGTGTTTTAAAATCGCGGATATAGTAGGTTTCCGTTTCCAGTTCCAGGTCCTTTTTCAGGGGATGCATCACCACGCCGTTGATCTGCAGGCGTTCGATCACATTTTCCCAGGCCGCCGGCAGGATATAGGCTGCCGGTTTTTCAACACTGAGCGAGGGCGTAAAATGGTTGTAGTACGGGATGGTTTTTTCATAAGGTTTACTGCGGTCATACCACAGGCGCGGCAGTCCGCTCACTTCCGAAGGTTTGTATCCCGCTTCATAACCCTTGAACAGCAGGTCGTCGTACTTTTTTTGGTCCATTGCATAGTCCAGGTGGAAAGTACTTTTGCTTTTGGTTCGTTCAAACGCTGCTGCGCGCGCTTTCCCGATCGCTTCGTGGTGTTTGGCCATAAAATGGATCACCACATCCATAAAATGATACGTGCTCCAGAGCCGGTCTTTAAAAGGCTTGAGCATATGCGTTTCGGGCATAAAACCGATGGTGTTCCACAGTGCGGCATAACCGGTGGAGTAGCGGCCGTAATCGCAAAAACCAGTGATACCGGAATCGGGGATTTCATTGGGCGAATCGACGTAAGGGATCATTTCCCAGCTTCGGTTTTTCATATCGGCGTACAATTCCGGCAGCATGGTTTCCTGCAAAAACTGCCCGAGCGGCGCTTCCAGTTTGTTGTGCTGGGTGGCGATAAGCGTCATCGTGTACTGGTAATCGGCGCCGTTGCTGGTGTGGTTGTCCACAAAAATATCGGGCATCCAAGTCTGGAAAATCCGGTTGAAGGTGCGGGCATTGCGCGAATCGCATTTTACAAAATCGCGGTTAAGGTCGTAGTTGCGGGCATTGCCCCGGAAGCCATACGATTCCGGCCCGTCCTGGTTGGCGCGGGTAAAACTGTTGCGGTTCAGGCAGCCGTCCACATTATAAACGGGAATAAAAACGATGGCCAGGTGTTCCAGCGTTTTTTGCAGTTCCGGTTTGCCGAGGTAATCGCGCAGTAGCAATACCGTCGCGTCGATGCCTTCGGGTTCTCCGGGGTGTATGCCGTTGTTAATCAACAAAATACGTTTGCCCGACTGACGTATTTTGACCGGATCGAACTCCCCGTCTGTATTCAGCACCGCCACATGCAGCGGCTCCCCACTGTCCGTACTGCCTACCGTGCTGAGTTGGAAAATGCCCGGATGGGCTGCGGCCAGTTGTTCGAAACAGGCGATGGCTTCATGGTATGTGAGCGTTTGGTCGGGGTTTGTTTCAAAGGGGATCGAGATTTGCGCCATGTGGTGGGTATTGAAATTTTTTTTGGTGCAGGATGGAAGGAGCAAAAGCAAAAAAGGTAAAAAGCGATGCATACTTTTGGGCGAAAGATAAGGAATTGAGCGGCTTGTGATTTGTTACTTTTGCGCTGTTAAGACCTCACCCCCCGGCCCCCTCTCCGTTGGAGGTGAGGTTAACCCATAAGTCTGGGTATTCTGTGAATGCGTTTGGTTTTGGTCGGCTACGCCCCTCGTAGAGTAATTGGAACACGGATCGAACGGATTAGACACGGATTAAAACGGATTTTTTGTGGCCTGACGGCCACTCGTTTTGATTTTCTACGGATCAAAGCCCCGCCCGCCAAAGGCGGGGCGGGGCGGGTGGATACAGGGGCGTCAGAGATGAAACGTAAACCATAAATTGTACGTAAATATTTGCCTGGTTTATACAAGAAGTCGATTTACGCTA
>JADLCC010000060.1 GCA_020847425.1 Saprospiraceae bacterium | reverse complement strand
CTCAAACGGTACACCGAAAACGCCGGACTCCTGCGTCGCAGCTGGTACAGCATACTGGTGTTGATCAATGTGCGCTTTTTTCTGGGCACTTATGTCCGTACTGAAATCTACCGCGACATTGGTTTGCCAAACCCCGGACAGGTATTCCGGCAGGCATTCCCGCATTACAGGAATAAATTTGCGGAGGAGTGTCTGGGAACTGTCCGGGAATTTGTCGACAGTTTTCAAGGGTACAATGTCCTGACACGCCCGCTTTGGAAGTGGGTGATGAAAATGTAATATTGTATCTACATTTGCCCGCCGGCCTTCCCTCCCGCCGGAATACCACTTATGAAAAAAATCTTCTTTGCACTGCTGGGCCTGTATGCCTGCCAATCTGCGCCAACCCCGCAACCCGATCAGCGCCCGATTGTTTTTGTCGGCACCTACACCCAGAAACTGGGGCACGTAAATGGTAAAGCCTCCGGCATCTACACCTGCCGGCTCGATACGGAGACCGGCGCATTAACCGTAGTGGATTCTACCACAGGTATCGACAACCCTTCTTTTATATGTGTGTCGCCCGATAAAAAATACCTTTATGCCGTAGCCGAAAATGGTGGAACGCCCGAAGCCCCCTGGGGTAGCGTAGTGGCTTACCAAATCAAAGAAAATGGCAAACTGTTGAAAATCAATGAAATGCCATCGTACGGTGTTGCGCCCTGCCATGTTTCCACCGATTTGTCCGGGAAATTTGTGCTGCTGGCCAATTACGGGACCGGGAATGTCGCCACATACGGCGTTCAGGCGGACGGGAAACTGACGGACTCGTTGTGCGTCGACCAGCATCCGGGCAAAAGCCCCTGGGCGCACATGATGCTTCCTGCGCCGGACGGCTCTGCTGTCTGGGCAGTAGATAAGGGTGCGGATCAGGTATTTATGTATGCATTGGGCACTGACGGCAAACTGAAAAAAGAGGGTAGTGTATCAACTGCAAAAGGCGCCGGGCCGCGACACCTGGATTTTAACCCGGCAGTTCCGGGCCAGTTCGCCCTGATCAACGAAGTAAACTGCACGGTCAATTATTACCGAAAAGATGCTGCTGGCCTGATAACGCGACTTGATTCTTTGTCGACTTTGCCCGCCGATTTTAAAGCAAACAACTCCTGCGCCGATATTCATTTTCACCCGAACGGGAAATTCCTGTACGGTTCCAATCGCGGGCACAACAGCATCGTGGTGTACGCCGTCGATACCGCTACCGGCGCCTTGAAATTGCTGCAACACGAATCGACACAGGGCCTGGCGCCCCGCAATTTCCTGATCACACCCGACGGGAAGTGGCTGCTGGCGGCCAATCAAAATTCCGGGAATGTGGCTGCATTCCGAATCGATCCTGCGACGGGTATGCTGACTCCGGCGGGCAAACCGAGCCTGGTGGCGACGCCTGTTTGTTTAAAAATGCTGTAGAGCGTGTTCGGATCAGTTTCGGATCAGTTTTAGGCTTTTTATCCCGCTTTTCCCCTGAATTTGCAGCAAATAAACGCCGGCGCTGTATTCTCCTCCGGGTATCCGTTGTTGCCCGGCGCCCTGCGCGATATCGCCTTGCAGCAACAATCGGCCATGCATATCGCGCAACAAAAAACGAAGCGGTTCTGTAGCCGTATCGGGAAACAACAACAGCCAGTCGCCGTTGCTGGGGTTGGGCGCTACCTGCACAGGAATGGCCAAAGGTTCGGGAAGCGTAGAAACCAGGAAAAACGAATCAGGGGTGATGATGCCGGTCGTGTCGCCGCCCTTCACCCAGCCCGTCAACTGACCGTAATCCCAGGCTTCAAAACAGGAAACCGTATGGGAAGTGAGTCCGAGGCCGACCGAATGGCGGCGGTGAAACGAGGTGCCACAGCCATCACAGGGCAACACCTCCTCTTCCGTACCAGTGGGTTTGTACATCAATGCGCAACCTCCCCACTCAAAAGGATGCATCACTTTCCCCAATACCTGGCTGAAGCCGTACAGGGTATCGGGCATCCAACTCAACAGGCTACCCTGCCCGGTATTGGGGAGATCGCTTGCTTCAAAAAACTGCCCCGGATAGCCGTCCGTACAGGGTTCCGACAGCGCGGGATGTATTTTCCATAAATGGGTATTGTGGGTATAAAAAGGAGAAGGTGGCCCGCTCCAATACAGCGATTTATAAAAAAACTGCTCGACGGCGTACACCAGCGTATCGGCATCCCAAAAGCGGTCCAAAATCTTGCGTTTGTTTCGGGTAAAAAGATCGGCAGGAGTACCCGGTGCCCAACTGCAATGGCTTTCGTATTCGAGTACGTCGCCTGGCTCAAATTCGTAAAATGCTTTCCAACCCGGCAGGTTTTCTCCCAGACTACGGCTGGAAATACCGGTAAGATCAAAAGTTGCGCCGCTGTTGCCATCCGGGAATTGCAGTATCCCGTGGCCTTTGCTCAGGAGGATCTGGGCGCCGTTGGACAAGCTGATGGTTTTTACTAAATCGGATTCTCCCAATACCATTTGGGCCTGGATAGCCTGCACCGTAGCCATCAGGTTTTGAGCGGTATCCAGCACCCAACTTTCGCCGGGTTGTGCCATTGGAAACAGCACAAAAGGATTTTTTCCCTGAAATACCCAGCGGTCGTTGGATGTACGCAGCATCACTTTTTGTAAAAACTGTCCCTGATTGGCCAGTTTGCCCGGATGGACGATGCAGGTATCGCAATCGAGTACCACCGGGTTGAGAAAAAAAGCCAGATCCCCGTTGGGCAGGATCAATTGAGAATCTACCTGTAACACATTGGAAATCAACGTGGAATCGGAGTGGCGATAACTGAACCGATCGCCCGGAGCGAGCGGGAGCCAGTTTTGGGCACGCAGGGAGCAGGCCAGCGCAGACCAGAAAAGCAGGAAAAAGCAGCAGTGTTTCATATTGGAGATGTTTATCTACAAATGAACACTGTTTTTGGACAGATAATGTGTTAAAACGGGTACTTATGCTTGTTTTGGCAAGTTATACAACTCCTAATCAATCAGCCCCATTCTTTTCGCCGCATCCACCGCCGCCATCTTATTGTGCACCTGCAATTTTCGGTAAATATGCTCGATGTGTTTGCGCACCGTACCCGTGCTGATGTGGAGATTGGCGGCGATTTGTTCGTAGCGCAGCGCTTTGCCCAGTTGTTCCAAGATTTCCAGTTCCCGTTCGCTCAGGTCATTGTCGCCAGCTTTTTGGGCGGTGGCAACGGGCGTGCGGCGCAGCAGGCTCAGGGCTTTCCGGGCTATGGCAGGCGACATCGGAGCGCCGCCATCCATCACTTCCAGGAGCGAACGATGCAGCACATCTGGCGCTTCATCCTTCAGCAGGTAACCGTCGGCGCCGGCAAGAATGGAATTAAAAATGCGTTCTTCATCGTCGAAAACAGTCGCCATAACGATTTTTACCTGCGGGTGCCGGCTTTTTAAAGCTGCCGTAGCCGTAATACCATCGAGCACGGGCATTTGAATGTCCATCAGCACGATATCGGGGAGCGCAGGCGCTACGATCAGCCGATCCAGCAGATCCTGTCCGTTCACAGCAATGCCGACAACCTTGAAAGCCGGCGACATTTCAAGGTTGTCGTGCAGCATGGCTGCGAGCCGGGCAATGTCTTCCGCGATGTAAACATGAAATGGACGCATAGGGTAAATAGCAACAACTCAAATAAAAAACTACAGGTTCCCCGGGCCGAAATTCAGGCCCATCGTAAGGCCAAACCGCATAATAAATCCAAAATAGTTGTCTTTCCGGTTTTCCAGCAAAGGGTTATCAATGGTGTAGGCATTCCGGTCGAGTTCGTTGCCGGGTTCAAACTGACCGTAATGCGCGCCGATTCCCCAGTACACATCCAGCCCGAACCCTTTCATCAGCGCCATGCCCCCAAAGTTGGCCATCAGAATGTACTGCGTCACTTTGGGTTCGAACTTTGCCCGCGAAGGCACCCCGTCGGCATCCCGCACCACATTCACATCCATTGATTCAAATTTTTTGGAGGCATAACCCATCAACAAACCGGTATACAATCCTTCTCTTTTCCGCGCGTAAAACTTGGGTTGTATGTGTGCATAATAACCGTCCCAGCGCGACAGATTGTCCTGGTCGGCGCCGTCCACATCCCGAATAGCAAGGTCGAAGATATTCTCTTTATTCTGGTTGATTTTCAGGTAGGAAAATTCCCAGGCGACTTTGCTGAAAGAAAAGTTGACGACCGCGCCGTAATCGCGTTTTGCATTGCTTTGGAATAAGGGGAATATGTAGCCGCCGGTGTACAGGTTAAAATTATTATCGGCTCTTCGGGCCGCTTTTTCTGCTTTTTTTCGAGCCTTCTCGGCATTTTTAGCGCAGTCTTCCGCTTTTTGGTTGAATTCATTCACTTTATCCGTTTTTTTCCAGAAAGCATACAGGCTGGCGATCTGTTGAAAGCCCGCGCAATCGGTTTCCGCTGTCATCCGGCCCAGCCGCTCGATCGCTGCCACGGCTACAAATTCTGCTCTAATCCGGTCCGACGACATCAGCGTACGGGCGTATTCCTCTGCCGTTCTGTGGAAAACGGCGCTGCCGCTATGGCTGCTGCGGTAGCAGATTTCATACAATTGCAATACTTTAGAATCTGCCAGCATGTATTTTCCGGCAAGAGGCGCCGCTTCCGCACAACGGGCCACAGCGAGGGGAACATTGTTTTTCAGGGTATGATCCAGCAACATGCTCACCCCTCTTTTTACGGTCGGGTATTCGTATTCTGTAATCGTTTTTCGGCTGTCCTCCGGCTGTTCATCATATAGTTTAATGGATTGGAGCGCATAATCCTGCCGCTCGGTTTCGCTCAGGGAAGCAGGGTTTTTTGCTGAAATATCGAGCATTTTATTCACGGCAACATACTTCAACCAGACGCCGCTGTTGGGGTGCGCCAGCCCGATCCAGGTGAGTCGGGCAGCCTCGTCGTATTTGCCGATATTGTAGGCAATTTCTCCAAAACCGGTGTAGTACTCCGCTTGGGTTTGCGCGAAATTGTCCCAGTTGATCACAAAATTTTTATCAAAATACACATAGCGCAAAGGGAATTGATCGGAAGTGAGTGCGGTCACATCTTTCTCAATTTCTTTCATGACGTCGAATGCTTTGGCATTTTCTCCTTTCATGCCCAATGCGAAGCCGTATTCGTACTTGAAATTGCTTTTAAAATAGCGGGCGCTTTTGATTTCATCGGCGTTGCCTTCCCTGATCACCTTATCCATGATGACAACGCCTTTTTCCATACGGAATTTCAGGTCGGAGAGATGATCGTATGTGATCGTTTTATTGTTGAATCCAGTCATGTACTCCCGCATGGCATTGTACATTTCTACCCCGTTCTGGAGGTTTTCGGCGGGTGTTTGTGCCTTTGCGGAGGCGATTAAAAAAAGGAACATGCTTGCGCAGGTCGCCGCGTTTTTGAGTAATTTTTTCATCACAGAATAGTTTTCACAAAGGTTCCGTGAAAGCGGGCAGGCGGGCAATACGACGAATTGCGTATTTGTGCGAATCACGGGTTACAACGGCAGTTCAACCAGCAGTTGGGTTCCTGCGCCCGGACTGGTCTGCACCGTTATATTTCCACCGAGTTCCGAAGCGCGGGCCTGCATATTGGCCAGGCCGTGGCCGCCGGATTTGTTGCCGGGATCGAACCCCTGCCCGTCGTCCGACAGGGAGAGCTGGAGTTGCTGCGGGTTTCTGGAAAAAACGATATTGATGTGGCTTGCCCCGGCGTGTTTTACCATATTGATAATGGCTTCCTGTGCGATGCGGTACAGGTTGAGGGTTTGGGAAGGTGTTAAGGCGGTTTCTGTGTCGGGAAGGCTGATTTGCACCGGCAAGGAGGTTGCTCTGCCCGCAAAGTCGTTGATTTTATCAGCCAGGTCGCGCAGGGTAAAACGCTCCTGCCGAATGGCCCAGATGGTTTCCCGCAGTTGTTCCATGGCCTGACCGGCATTGGCCCGGATGCTGCCGAGTTCCTGCTTCTCGGGTTCAGCAGTGGCCATCAATTGTCTTCTCGACAGGGCGCTTCCGATGATCGTCAGTTCTGCGCCCAGGTGGTCGTGCAGGTCGCGGGAGATGCGCAGGCGCTCATCCTGCAGGCGTTTGGCAACATCAGCCTGTGCGATTTCATCTTTTAAAACGGCTTCGCGTTGCAGCTGCCGTTGTTTTAAACGCTGCTGCCGGAATACGAACCCGAATACGACGACCAGCGCGGCCAGTCCCAGTCCGCTGAGGTACAGTTGGGAATTGCGCTGCTGGAGTTGCACCTGTTGGCGGGCGAGTTCTTTTCCTTTCTTTTCCGCTTCATATTTCTCCGCCATTTCTGCCAGTTGGCGGCTCCGTTCGGTGTTAAAAAGACTGTCTTTCAAGGCGTAACTCTGTTGCAGCCATTGCATTGCCGCATCGGGTTGGTGCAGCGCTGCATAGGTGTCCGAAAGCATTTGCATGATGTGCCGGCGCAGGTCGGACAGCCCGATGTTTTCCGATTGTTTCAGCGCTTCCTGAAAATGCGGCAGCGCGGCTGCGGGCTGTCCCGCCTGGAGCAGGGTTTCGCCCATGTTGTTGATGCTGATGGCCACACCCTGCCGGTCGCCCTGGTTCCGGCGTATTTCAATGGCATTGGCGAGGAAGGCAATCGCTTCCGGGTAACGCCCGCGCATGGTGGCAATGGCGGCGAGGTTGTCATAGGTGTAGCCGAGGCCTTTTTCGTCGCCGGTTCTTTGGAGCAGCGCCTTTTCTTTTTGAAAAATGGCTTCCGCTTCGTCGAGCCGTTCCAGTTCCATGAGGATCACGCCTTTTATGTCGAGCGCGCCGGGCAAACAAACCAGTTCCCGGGGTTCGGAACACAGCCCGGTGGCGCGTTCCAGGAGCGCAAGCGCTTTATCGTATTCTTTGATCCTTTTAAAATAATTGCCCATCTCTTTGAGCACTTCGCCCTGCCCTTCCGGGTCGGCCAGTTGCTCGTAGAGGTTGAGCGCCGTTTGATAATAATTCAGCGCATTTTCGTAATCGCCTTTGAGGTAATGTACGATGCCCAGGTTTTTACGAATAAGCGCTTCCTGTGGTTGCCAATGGTTTTTTTGGGAGATTTCCAGGGCTTTGTCGCCCAAAACCTGCGCACGCTCGTAACTGTCCGTGTAAAAAATGTAAAAATTATCGTTGATGCAGCCGACCTGTTCCCATTCATTCATTACGGCAACCCGTTCAGCCAGGCTATCGGAAACAGATTGTGCGCCGACCCGAAAGGTGCTTATGGACAACAGGCAGCCGCTCAGCAGGAAAATCGGAATATGTTTGACCATCATTCAGGGAAAAATAAAAGTGGGTTTTCACGAAGTAACGGCGGCGAAAATCGGAAATACGGGCGGGAGTGGCAAACTTCCGGGTACTTATTTGTTTGTGCAGGCAGCCACAGACCACTAATCACGAAAGGGATAATTCCTTTTAATCCGTGTCTTATCCGTTCAATCCGTGTTCCATTCCTTCACAACGCGTAAATCGGCGTACCTTTGCGGCATGGAATCAGAACAAATGCTTCAAAAAACCCTCGTCAGCCTGGGTATTCCGGCCTTGAATGCCATGCAGGAAACCGCTATGCCGGCTATTCAAAACCTGCCCAATGTTATTTTGCTGGCCCCTACAGGCTCCGGGAAAACCCTCGCTTTTTTGCTGCCTGTTTTGAGCCTGTTAAAAGCCGACACCCCGGGTGTGCAATGCCTGATTTTGTCGCCTACCCGGGAACTTGCTGTGCAGATCGAACGGGTCTGGCAAAAAATGTCCACCGGATTCAAGGTAAATACCTGTTATGGCGGGCACTCCATGCAGATCGAAACGCAGAACCTGAGCCAGCCCCCGGCGCTGCTCATCGGCACGCCCGGCCGAATTGCGGAACACATCAACCGCAAAACATTTGCGCTCGACGGCATCAAAATCCTGATCCTCGATGAATTTGACAAATCGCTGTCTCTGGGATTTCACGAAGAGATGGGGGGCATCATCAAGGAATTACCGGCACTGGAAAAACGCGTGCTAGCATCGGCCACCAACAAGGCGCATATCCCGGCTTTTACCGGCATCAGCAACCCTAAAGTGCTGAATTATTATAAAGCGATCGAGCAGTCGACCGACGGACTGGCGCTGAAACAGGTGATATCACCCGATGAAGAAAAAGTGTCGACACTTTTTCACCTGCTGTGTTATTTAGGCAGCGAGCCCACTTTGATTTTCTGCAACCAGCGGGACAGCACAGAAAAAGTACGCGACGAACTGGCCGCTATGGGTATTCCCAGCGCCTGCTACCACGGCGGACTGGAACAGCCTGACCGCGAGAAAACGCTGGTACAATTCCGCAACGGAAGCACCTTATTCCTGGTCGCCTCCGACCTTGCCGCCCGGGGCCTCGATATTCCGGAGGTGAAAAACGTGATCCATTTTGAACTGCCGCTGAAACAAACGGATTTTGTGCACCGCAACGGCCGGACGGCCCGCATGCACGCGGAAGGCACGGCCTACCTGATCATCCAACACGACGAGCCGCTGCCGGTTTACCTGACCGAAGCGCCGCCGGTACTCCAGTTATCCGAAGACGAACCACTGCCGGCACCTTCTCCCTGGGTTACCCTGTATGTCAGCGGCGGCAAAAAAGACAAACTCAGTAAAATGGACATCGTCGGCTTTTTGTCCAAAAAAGGTGATTTACAGAAAGAGGATATCGGAAAAATTGAGGTAATGGACTTTATGTCGTTCGTTGCGGTCAAAAAAGAGATTGCGCAACATTTGCTAAAAGCCATTCACACGGAAAAAATGAAGGGGAAGAAATACAAGATTGTAGTGACGAATTGAGTTTTTTAAAAGCCGCAACGCAGCAGAAGATTTGTAGAAACAGATGCCGGGATATTGTAGGAGGTTCAGCGCTTAAGGAACAGTCCCGTACATTTTCCCTTGCCCGGTCATTTTAATTAGGTAATTCAGTCTTTTTTGCGCCTCAGCACGGCGGCTCTCGCCTTTTACTTCAGCGATCCACCCGATTTTTAGTCGCTGGTATAGCGGAGGAAACTGTTGAAAAGCCCCCCAAATCTGCGGGTCGGCCTGGAGTTGGTCAAGTACCCAGTCGGGGATTGTCCAGGGGTCTTCGGGTGAGCCGATTTGATCCCGGATCGGATCAATTCCAGCTTCGGTAATCAGTCCCAGTCGCTGTAGTTTCCAGATACGTTGTCGATTGAGTTCGGAGAGATTAGTCTTTTTCCGGCGCGGGGTAATACGCTGCACCATACTGTCCTCGTCGTATTTTTTAACGGAACCATCAATCCAGCCGAAACACAGGCATTCCTCCACCATGTCGTTATATTCAACCGATGGCTTGCCTGTTGCTTTCTGAAAAGTCTGTATCCACACTTCGGTTTTGGTTTTGTGGTGGGTTTCCAGCCAAGTACGCCATTCGGCGCGGGATTGCGGATAAAATACTTCTGTGATTTCCATAAACGCTTCAATGGGCCCGGCTACGGCTTTTTTTCAGGTTGTTGGTTGAATTTTCTACGAATTCGAGCATGTTCTGTGTATTGCGGCGCAACATCTTTATGCCGGCGCTGTAAGTATCGTTGACGGTACTTCGGTCTGTTATCTCCATGCTCTTCTGAAATTTGGATTTGGCACTATCGAGGTGTGCAATTTGCTGGTCGCACCAGGCGGCAGTTATTGGTTTGCGGGAGGATTGCAAATCGATTAATTGGTTTTTATAAGCATCGAGGTGCTGTGAGGCCAGGCGAAAATGGTACATCCCTACATTGTACAGCCCAACGTTGCTGTTGGGCTCCACGCTCAGGATCCGGGTACCTGCCCGGTTGAGCATTTCCGTAGAATCCAGGCTGACAAACACATTGATGCTGTCCGTAATATTGTCGAACCCTGCGCGTGGTTTGCCACTTTGTTTCTGGGCAAGTGTGGATTTTATGTCGTTCTGTTTGAACTCTTCCAGGGTCAGGGGATTGGGCAACATCTGGAACAGCGGATCCAGGGGGTAATGCTCCAGAATCATCGCTTCCGGTGTGCCGAGGAAATACCTTTCCTTAAACCGTTTTTCGTACTTGCCTGCGTCCAGGTCCACATCTCCTGCACCCCAGGTCGGATCAGTCAGGCCCCATTGCCCATCCGTACGCACCATACACCACGCATGCCCGCCCCGGAAAACCTTACCTGCGGTGTTTTTGCTCAAGCCGGCTACTTTTAAGGCTTTTATATTCACTTCGCCACACAGTGCAACAAAAAGGTTGGAATATCCTTCACAAACGCCTTTTCGGTTTTTTAAAACATTTTCGGGATCGTTGAGTGCCTTGCGTTTTTCGGGATCCATTTCCTTACCGTTCTCAAAGGTTTTGATATCGTATTTGATATTTTCACAAATCCAGACAAAGTATGCGCGGACTTTCTCTTTTTCAGTTGTGCAGCCTTCTGAAAGGGTTAATGCCAAATTTCGGATATTCCGGTCTTTAGGGAACGGAATACTGCGCGCACGTTCATCTATGGCGGCATAACCCTGGCCCCGGGCAGTGAAAAACAGAACGGTAAAAAAAGCACAAATGAAGATTTTGATGCTTGTCATGGTGTTTGGATTGAATATTGTTTTGAGTTGTTTGATGACAAAGATAACTCGGAAGACAAGGCATCTAAACCAATACATGCAGGAAATTTTACACTTCATGCATGACTAAATTCTACTTGCAAAATCAGGTATTAATCCCCTGCTCTTTCAGCGTTTCCCGCAGCAGTGGTTCCAGACCGGTCTTTTGCGCTTCGTTCCGGATCTTGTGGGTCAGTTCGTCGTAGGCTTCTTTCGAGGAAAGTTTATCGATCTCGTAAGTGAGCAGGCCGACGAGTTTGGCGTATTTCCTGCGCTGGTACCACACAAAGCCGATGATAGCGGCGGCCAGGAGCGCCAGTGAGACCAATAATTTATTGGCCTGCCGCTGAACGAAAGGCACATCTTTATGAACGATTTTATCTACGCCGCGCAAAATGGTATCGATGGTAGGTTGCAGGGCGCCCTGGATCAGCAACTGCGCTTCTTTCCGGGTGTTTTCGCCCAGTAATTCGCGGATGATCGCGCGGATTTTTTCCTTGGAGGATTCCATGCCGAGTGAATCCAGCGACGCCTGGATCATATCGCTGAGCAGGTACCGGGTGTCTTTGCGCAGTTTGCCGGTCATCTCTTCGACGGTGCCGATGAGGAACTTTTTCAGGTCTTCGTCCTTGATATTCGTTTTAAGGCGGTCCAGGCGGTTCTCCAAGGTTTCGCCCAGTTTTACGAGTTGCGCGTCGGTCAGGGTTCCCAGGCTATCGATCGTCCGCATGATTTTACGGATATCGGGGTCGAGGGTATCCATGGAGCCTTTCAGGCCTCTGATGAGGTTTTGCGAAAGCATCTCCGCCTTTTCGCTCATTCCGAGGCTGATGTTTTGCCCGGATTGATAGGCCAGGCTGTCCAGCTCCGGCTGTGTTTTCCGGAGCAGGGCTTTGACGTCTACTTTATCCACCTCGTTTTTCAGCAAATTACAAGAGGCAAGATGTAACAGCAGGCAGGCAAAAAGCGCGAGGCGCAAATACGGAACGTGTACTGTTGAGTTCATGGCGATGTGTTTTATCGGTATTGGACACCACAAACTTAATGTATCGGCAATAAAAAAAATCAACTGGCCTATTGCAAATTCAAATTATACAAATAACTTTGCAATTCAAAGTGTTTTTAAAAAATCAAAATCTTATGGAATCTACTTCTGAACAACCCTTTTGGCAACGTCAGGCCACCACGATCAAAGGCGTTATCATTTTTTTCCTCATGCT
>JADLCC010000059.1 GCA_020847425.1 Saprospiraceae bacterium | reverse complement strand
TGAAAACAATGTCACTGTGAAAAAACGAGAGCGTGATCAGCAGGGCAGCGGCAGAAAACACAGCGCGGTTCAGGCCGCCGACCAAAGTGACAGGTAGCGCTCCCACCGGGTAAAAGAAAAGCATTAAAGTGCTGATCGTCAATGTGATGCGCCAAAAAAATACCGGCACTTTTCCACATTCATTTTTATAAATAGCCATTCCAATACCGGCTGCGAAGAAAAAGGCGTGGTTGATGGCCTGCACATAAACCTCCCACCATACCCCTTGCGGGCTGTTTTCATCTGTAAAAACAGGTTGTGCAGCATAATACATGGCGTAGCCAAACACCAGCGCGGTCACAGCCACTACAAGGGCCCGGTTTTTTCCGGCCAATAACATCAATAACGGAAATGCCGTGTAATAGACCCATTCGCAGCCGATAGACCAGGCGCCGGTGGCAATGTCTTTTGCCGCGTCTGTAAACCCGAACAGGCAACTCAGGTTCATAAAAGTTTGCAGCGGCCCATATTCCGTTTCGCTGATCAAAATGGAGGCGATCGTGGCCAGCCAAAGCAGGGGAAAGATGCGGAACAGGCGTTTGATTCCAAACTGAAACCAGGATTTCCAGCGACTGAAATCCGTTTTTAGATATACCGTGCCAAGCGCTAATCCACTGATTACAAAGAAGATAGAAACGGCATAAACGCCAAGCATGCCCTGCGGTGTGCCAGGGTCCCAGGTTTGTGTAATCCATTTTTCATAATGAAAAACCAGCACGGACAGTGCCATCAGGCCGCGCAGGTAATCCAGCGCCACATAACGGATTGGAACAGGTATACGGTTTACGTTTAAGTTGTTATTCAAAACCAGTTATCAGCAATTCTTCTGTAACGCATTGCCTTGCATTGCCCTTTGCCCTTTGCAATCTTGCCCTTTTCACACGGGCACTTTCCATTCGCGCAGGATTTCGCGCAGCGCAGCCGGGCTTTGGAAATGGATCCCGTTGATGCCTACCGCTTCTGCGCCTTCCACATTTTTCAGGCTGTCATCGATAAAAACAGCCTCTTCGGGTATCACCCCATACCGGTCGAGCAGGATTTCGTAAATATCGGCAAATGGTTTGCGCGTTTTTTCGGCGCCGGAAACCACGATCCCTTCAAACCAGTGCAGGAATTCGTAGCGCCCGAGTGCTACCGGGAATGTTTCGTGGCTCCAGTTCGTAAGGGCCAGCAGTCGATGATCGCCGCTGTCGCGGATTTCGCGGAGCAAGTCAACTGTCTCCGAAATTGGTCCGCCCAGCATATCCTCCCAACGGTCGTAGTAAGCCCGGATTTCCGGTTCCCAGTCGGGGTGCTCTGCCACCAGCAATGCCGTCGCGTCAGCCAGCAAGCGGCCTGCATCCTGTTCCACATTCCAGTCGTGGGTGCAAATGTTCTCAAAGAAAAAACGGCGTCTTTCCGCATCCGGGATCAAGTCGCGGAAAACGTATTCAGGGTTCCAGTCAATCAGCACACCGCCAAGGTCGAAAATGATGGTAGAGATCATGGGTGAATTTTTTCGTGTTTTGGTGTTTTGGTGTTTTGGTGTTTTAGGGCGATAGCGCTTGGAATTAGTTCATATCCCAAGGGTTGCCACACTAAAACACCAAAATACTAAAACACCAAAACACCCTTTTAAACATTAAACCTGAAGTGCATAATATCCCCGTCGGTCACCACGTATTCCTTTCCTTCCACGGCCATTTTGCCGGCCTCTTTTACTTTCGCTTCGGAGCCGAGGGTCACAAAATCGTTGTATTTGATGACTTCGGCGCGGATAAATCCTTTTTCAAAATCGGAGTGGATCACACCGGCGGCTTCGGGGCCTTTGGCGCCTCGGCGCACCGTCCATGCGCGCACTTCCTTCACACCTGCGGTGAAATAAGTGATGAGGTTCAATAACTTATACGCCGAGCGGATCAGGCGGTTTACGCCGGGTTCGCTGAGGCCCATCATTTCGAGGTATTCCTGGCGTTCTTCCAGGGTCTCCATTTCCGCAATCTGCGCTTCGATACCGGCACAGATCATGATGACTTCGGCGTTTTCGGCGACAACTGATTTTTTGAAGGCCTCCGTATGTGCATTGCCTTTTTCGATGGCAGGCTCATCCACGTTACAGACGTACAAAACAGGTTTGGCGGTGAGCAGGGAGAGGTCGCGTTGCACCAGGCTGCGGGCGTCGTCTTCCATATCGGAAAGCAGTTCGCGCACCACCTTGCCTTTCTCAAGATGCGCTTTTACGAGGGTCAGTACCTCCAGTGCGCGGATATCGTCCTTGCTGCCCATTCTGGCGGCGCGGGCCGTTTTGTCGAGGCGTTTTTCGACGGTTTCCAGGTCTTTCAGGCACAATTCGAGGTCGATAATTTCTTTATCGCGCACAGGATTTACAGAACCGTCCACGTGTACCACATTATCATCGTCGAAGCAGCGCACCACATGCACAATAGCGTCCACTTCACGGATGTTAGCGAGGAACTGATTGCCCAAACCTTCCCCTTTGCTGGCGCCTTTGATCAGGCCGGCGATGTCCACAATTTCAACAGTTGTGGGCTGGGTGTTCTGGGGTTCCACGATTTCCGCAAGTTTGTCGAGCCGCTCATCGGGAACGATAATGATCCCCACATTGGGTTCCTTGGTAGCAAAAGGGTAGTTGGCGGCCAGGGCTTTCGCATTGGTCAACGCATTAAAAAGAGTAGATTTGCCGACGTTGGGCAAGCCAACGATACCACACTGCAGTGCCATAATATATTGTAATGAATGAAAAATGGAATGAACGATAGCCGGCGCAAGGTGTTCCGTATTTCTTTGCACCGGTTACATTTGTGTTTTGAAACTGCCCGACGGTAAACCGACCAAAACTGCAATCCCAAAACGGCCGCAAAAGTAAAAAAAATACCGCGTAATAGATACCATTTATATGAACCATCTCGCCCATTGCTTTCTTTCTTTTGATGACGAGGACTTGCTTCTGGGCAATTTTATCGGCGATTTTGTAAAAGGCAACGACTGGCAAAACTATCCGGAAAAGGTGCAACAAGGTATTCTGCTGCACCGGACTATCGATTCCTATACCGACAACCACCCGATGACCGACCGAAGTGTGGCGCGCGTCAGGCCCTATGCGGGGCGGTATTCGCCACCTTTTACGGATATTCTGTACGATCACCTGCTGGCGCTTCACTGGGAAAAATACACCCACACACCCTTCGATGTTTTTGCCCAAAAAACATACCGGCAACTGGAAACCCGGGCTGCCGAAATGCCCGCTATTTTGCAGGAACGCCTGCCGAAAATGATCGCCGGCCAGTTCCTGCACGGCTACACCCGCCGGGAAGGACTGGAATGGGTGCTCGACCGCTTCAGCCTGCGCCTGGCCGGCAATTTTGACGCCACTGGACTCAGCCGGTTCTTTTTTGAAGAATTGAACGCCTTTTCTGAAGATTTTAATGCGTTTTTCCCGGATTTGCTGGCTGTTTCTAAGGCAAAAATCACACCTGTTCGTGAATCGTGAATCGTGAGTTGTGAGTGGTGCTTTGCCCAATCTTTAGTACGGAATCTAGCTTGTGGTCCATGGCCCGGAGGGCCAATATCTTTGTAGAAAAATGAATGTCCAAGCGTTTTGCGGCCCAGCGGGCCGCTATATAAATTCATTTCTAATAATATACCGTCCCGCTGGGCCGGATATAATTTGGCGACGGGTGGTCCTACAAAGATATTGGCCCTCCGGGCCATGGACCACAAGATAGATTCCGTACTAAAGATTGGGCAAAGCGCCACTCACAACTCACAACTCACTATTCACAACTCACCATCTATGCTTCGCACACTCATTCTGCTCTGCTTCCTGCTCCCCTTCGGCGCCACCTGCCAAACCACCCTCACCGCCATTACCTACAACATCCGTTTCGACAACCCCGCCGACAGCGCGGATGCCTGGCCGCTTCGCCGCGCACAACTGGCTGCCCAACTGCGTTTTTATGCGCCCGATGTTTTTGGTATACAAGAAGGCCTGCACCGGCAGGTGGAATACCTGAGCGAACAACTGCCCGCTTTCCAGCGTGTCGGCGGCGGGCGCGACGACGGGAAAACGGCGGGTGAGTACTCGGCCCTGTATTTCCTGAAAGCACGTTTCGGCCTGCTGCAATCGGGCACTTTCTGGTTGTCCGAAACGCCCGATGTGCCTTCTAAAGGCTGGGACGCCAACCTGCCCCGCGTTTGTACCTACGCGCATTTGTACGACTCGCTGGCAGCGAAAAAGATCTGGGTGTTCAATACCCATTTCGATCATATCGGCGTAGAGGCGCGCCGACGTTCGGCCGAACTTATTTTATTGAAAATCAAGGAATTGAACAAAGAAAACGAGCCGGTCATTTTGATGGGCGATTTTAATTCGGAACCGGGGGAAGCGCCTGCCGTTTTACTCAGCCGCGCACTGATGGATACGCGCACGGTCAGCCGGGAACCATCCTTCGGCCCCGAGGGCACGTTTAATGCATTCAAATTCCACGAACCCGTCAAACGGCTGATCGACTATATTTTTGTCAGTGAAAACGGGCTCCGGGTCAGGCAGCACGCGGTGTTGAGCGACTCGAAGAATTGCCATTACCCGTCGGATCATTTGCCGGTGCTGGCGCGGATGGAATATTGAAATATTGGGCGCCTAATTCAGCAACCTGTACTCATTCGGCGTCTGCCCAACCCGTTGCTTAAAAAAACGGGTAAAGTGCTGCGGGTATTTAAACCCCAATTCATACGCGATCTGATTGACGGATTTACCCCGGTCAAATATTTTTTCCTTAGCGACATCAATCAATTTCGCTTGGATATACTCCTGCGCTGATTTTCCGGTCTCCTTTTTTATGAGATCTCCGAAATAATTCGCCGACAGGTGGAGTTCGTCGGCACAGTAGGCCACGGAAGGCAGGCCGACCGTTTGCGGCTTGTCTGAAAGGAAATACGTATTCAATAACTGCTGAAATCTTTCCAAAATGCCTTTGTGTGCATGATCGCGGGTAATAAACTGGCGGTCGTAAAAACGGACACAATAGTTCAGCAACAACTCTATATTGGATGCAATCAATCTTTTGCTATGCTTATCGATAGCGTGTTCTAATTCGTATTCAATTTTAGAGAAACCATCCAGTACAAGTTTCTTTTCCCTTTCTGATAAATGAAGGGCTTCATTTGATTGATAGCCGAAGAAGGTATAGTCCTGCATATGTTTCCCAAGTGGCGTACCGTGTATCAGATCGGGATGAAAGACCAGAGCGTACCCTTTCGGTTGGTACATTCCAATACTGCTGTCGCCGCTTATCACCTGTCCGGGTGCAATGAACACCAGCGTTCCTTCCTGATAGTCATAGGTATTTTTCCCATACCGCAGATCACCACATTTGACCTCTTTCAAAAAGACGGTGTAAAACCCAAAGTATATCGTATGTGCTTGTCTGGGACTTGCCTTCGACAGATCCACCACACTTACCAACGGGTGCAGGGTTTCATTGTTGTTGAATGCGTTGTATTGGCTGATTGTTTCAAAACGCCTGACGTTATCCATATCACGATTGTTTTAACGAATCAAAGTTAGCGCTTCATTCAGCCTTTTCGCGGTAAACGTGCCCCGATCAGGGATATTGGTAGGTAATACCGTAATCTGGATACCACGCAGGCTAATAAATGCCAGGACCTTTACACTGAAAAGATTGCGCTTCCCGAGAAATGGTAATCAAGTAAAAATTGTCACGATGAAACAAGTAGCATTCGCATTTGTATTCCTTCTAGTATGTGTTTTGCATGCTCAACAAACAGTCCCGGTCGCAGCGCCGACGGTGCGCATCGCAGCCGGCATCGTGCGCGGCTTGACGGATGGAGACGTCTCCAGTTTCAAAGGGATTCCCTATGCCGCCCCACCGGTCGGTGCATTTCGCTGGCGACCGCCGCAACCGGTACCTGCATGGCAGGGAGAACTTGATGCGAGCCAATTCGGTGCGGATTGTGCGCACGGAACCTGGCCGCCTGACAGTACGAAAATAGCCCCGAACTCGTCGGAAGATTGCCTGTATCTCAATTTGTGGAAACCGGCTAACGCCACCTCGGACGCGAAGTTGCCAGTTATGGTATGGATTCACGGCGGCGCCTTTGTGTTCGGCAGCGGTTCTCATCCTGAGAATTCAGGGGAAAAATTTGCCAGGCAAGGCGTCATCCTGGTCACTATCAACTATCGCCTGGGGCGTCTGGGATTCTTCGCATTCCCCGCCCTGAGCAATGAGCATCCGGAAGAACCGAAAGGCAATTACGTCTACATGGACCAGATAGCCGCCCTCCAATGGGTACGGCAGAACATCGCCGCTTTTGGAGGCGACCCGAACAATGTTACCATCTTCGGCGAATCCGCAGGAGGTGTCTCGGTCCATTCACTCCTGACCATACCGTCGGCACAAGGTCTTTTTCAAAAGGCAATTATCGAGTCCGGTGGTGGCCGGGACGGCGTGCTCACCGGGCGTCCGATTCGGGATAATGGCGTCGATGTCAATTACCCGGTGTCAGCAGAGGCCATCGGAGTGAACTTCGCGAAAAGGCACGGGATTCATGGTACGGATGCGGCCGCGCTGGCCAAACTTCGTGCGCTCTCTGTGGTTGAACTTGTAGACGGAGGCAATGAAAGCGACGGCCGCGGAGGCCCGCCCATCTACTCGGGCCCGATTCTCGACGGCAAACTCGTGGTAGAAACTGCCGAAAGCGCCTACAAAGCCGGGCGCCAACCGAAAATACCGCTTATGATCGGGTCAAACAGTGCGGAAGTACCGGCAGGCTTCGTCAATGCCGGATCGAAGGAAGAACT
This sequence comes from Saprospiraceae bacterium, assembly GCA_020847425.1. GTDB lineage: Bacteria > Bacteroidota > Bacteroidia > Chitinophagales > Saprospiraceae > M3007. The sequence goes on along the minus strand of JADLCC010000059.1, from coordinate 14,201 downwards.
GCTGTCTCTGTTCGGGAACTTTAAGGACGACGTAAAAAAGGCATACGATCCTGACGGTACCACTGAATTTGCCGAAATGCTCACGATGGTCAACACTGATAAAGTATGGGCGGAACCGGCCAGGTTTACAGCGAGGGCTTTTGCAGCCAAGGGCGCACCGGCCTACCTCTATCTTTTCTCGTATGTCTCCCCTTCTATGAAAGAGCGAATGCGGTTCGGTGCTGCGCACGCCTCCGAAATCGCTTACGTGTTTGATAATCTTAGGGGCCAAAACGGGATCACCGTGGACCAGGAAGTTGCACATATGATGAACACCTACTGGGCCAACTTCGCCAAAACTGGTAATCCGAATGGTAAAGGACTGCCCGAATGGCGCGTTTACAAGCCCAGAAAGAACAGGATATTCGAGTTCCAGGCCGATGGTTCCGCAGCGCTTGTTCCCGACACCCGGAAAGCACGTTTGGATGTTATCGAGCAGGCCGCCAAGGTTAAGAAACAGTAGATCAGGGATATTGGTAGGCAATACCGTAACCAGTATAACACCGGATTTAAGGAAAGCCTGGAACTTTGCAGTATCAAAAGAGATAAACTATGAAAAAGATGACTTCCATCGCTTTAACAATACTAATATTTGTAAATATGGGCAACGCTCAAAAGGCGCCTCCACAAAATCCTTATACCCTGGTCTATGCCGGGGCAATTACCGAAAATGTAAAAGGTAAGGTGAATCTTCATCCTGTTACCTACCAGATAAAAGGCATCACTATTGCAGCAAACGTTTATACGCCGCCCAACTACAACGATGCCCAAAAATATCCGGCCATTGTTATCGCGCACCCCAATGGTGGCGTAAAAGAACAGGTTGCCGGCTTATATGCACAGCGTTTGGCAGAGCAGGGTTATATCACCATTACAGCAGATGCAGCATACCAGGGTGGTAGTGGAGGCACACCCCGCAATGTGGACAAACCGGCAAACCGGATCGAGGATATTTATGCAATGGGCGATTTTATTGCTCAATATAAAGGTGTCGATACGGCAAATCTGGGCTTGCTCGGTATTTGTGGCGGCGGCGGGTATTCTTTAAAGGCCGCCCAGGCAGACAAACGGTTCAAAGCAATTGCCACTGTAAGTATGTTCAATTCGGGTGTCGTGCGGCGCAACGGTTTTATGAATTCTCAGGTTTCAAGCATCCAGGCGCGTTTAAAACAAGCCTCCGATGCAAGAGCATTGGAAGCAGCAGGAGGAGAGGCGCTTTATGCCGCCGCTACTGAATGGAGTGATGAGATGGCAGACAAGATGCCGTTTGATTTGTATCGTGAAGGCCATTATTACTACCACAGAACCCACGCCCATCCAAATTCCACATTCAAGTACACCTTGAGCAGTCTTTTGGATTTAATGACCTGGGATGCAAGCACCAATATGGATTTGATCAACCAGCCACTGTTAATGATTGCCGGAAGAAAATCCGATACCTACTATATGACGGATGATGCTTTTAGCAAAGCCTCCCATGCCAAAAACAAAGAATTGTTTCTCATTCCCGGCGCTACGCATATTGAAACATACTGGAAGCCCGAATATGTATCGCAAGCAGTGAATAAACTGGTTAACTTTTACCAGGTCAACCTCGTTTACAAATCTTAAACAAACAACAACATGAAAGTATCGATCCTCGGACTGTGTTTCTTCCTGATGGTCATGCAATGGTCCTATGCGCAGCCCTATACAAGCACCCCTGCGGCGGCGCCTACCCCTGCGGAACAGAAACTCATCCAGCTCTCTAAGGAGAAATGGCAATGGATGGCGGACAAAAACGTGGACAAGTTGGCTCCGCTCTTCCACGATCAGTCAAAATTTGTCCACATGAGTGGAACCTGGAAAAAAGCCGAGGAGCTCGAAATCATCAAAACCGGCAGCATCTGGTATAAGAAAGCGGATATCAAAGACGTGGCGGTAGAAATCGCCGGCGACGTTGCCGTGCTTTGGAACCGTATTACGTTGACAGCTGTGGTTCGGGGCAGTGAGGTAGTAACCGAATTTACTGTTACGGAAGTCTATAAAAAACGGAAAAAAGAGTGGAAATTATTGGCTTTGACATTTAGCAGCGTTCGGGATACCCATCAGATTGCGCATTAATGAGACACCATAACCAAATCAAGAATAGAAATGATCAATCAAATCCTCTACTCCACATTAGCCACCCTGCTCATATCTGCCTGTGCATCTATGAAAAGCACCGGCCCTTTAATGGTACAGGAACAAGGCAGTTTCGCTGTAGGAGGCACCGTAATTAGCAATTCCGGCACATTTGATCCATACAAACCAACTCCGGCCGGACAAACTTTTCACGGGGACCATGCCTACGTTTTTTATCAAATTCCGGTGAAAGCCCGTAAATATCCACTGGTCATGTGGCATGGAATAGGGCAGTTTTCCAAAACATGGGAAACTACCCCGGATGGGCGGGAAGGCTTTCAAAACATTTTCCTGCGCAGGCGTTTCGGTGTCTATCTCCTCGATCAACCCAGAAGGGGTAATGCCGGTCGCAGTACGAAAGAGGCTACCATAGCCCCAACCCCCGACGAACAACAATGGTTTGGCGTTTTCCGGGTCGGTATTTGGCCCAAATATTTTGAGGGCGTACAATTTGCACGCGACACCAATACGCTGAACCAGTATTTCCGCTCCATGACACCCAATATTGGGCCTATTGACATAAATGTCACGACGGATGCCGCTTCAGCACTTTTCCATAAAATCGGCCCAGCCATTCTTGTTACACATTCCCATTCCGGTGGGATGGGCTGGCTTACCGTAGTTAAAAATCAAAACGTAAAAGCGATAGTTTCTTATGAGCCGGGAAGCGGTTTTCTGTTTCCGGAAGGAGAAGTACCGTCCCCAATAGAAAGTTCAAGCGGTGCGCTTGCAGCGACCGGTGTGCCTCTGGCGGATTTTATGAAACTCACGAAAATCCCCATCATTATTTACTACGGCGATAATATTCCTGATCAACCATCCCCCAACGGCGGCGCAGATGGCTGGCGGGCACGACTGGCCATGGCAAGGTTGTGGCGGGATGCTGTGAATCGACATGGCGGTGATGTAACAGTTGTGCATTTGCCGGAAACAGGCATCCGGGGCAATACACACTTCCCGTTTTCAGATTTGAATAACATTCAAATCGCGGACCTGATGTCAAAATTTCTTACAGAAAAAGGTTTGGACTGATAGAAAATGCGAATAATGGGTTAGTACGAATCCAAATCGCTGTAATATGGTCAAAATTCCCCAACCCGGGTGTCATTCTGAGCGCAGCGAAGAATCTGCCCGAGAAAAAGTGCAAATGTTGCTTTTCAACCTTGGGCAGATTCTTCGCTGCGCTCAGAATGACACCCGGGTTAGGGACAAATTCAATTAATTCATAGCGATTTTGATTTACTTTAACCCATTATTTGCATGAAAAATATAAAATTCAAAATAGTACTGCTTTTGACTTTATGCTTTTTAAAATCAACGGCACAAACTCCACCCGGTATGCTCAATACTATATTTCCACTGGGGGATAAAATAGAAGGCGGGAATTTCACCGGAACCGTCTGGGTCACACAACTCCTGCCGGCAGATAGTACCATCAATGCAGCGATTGGCAATGTGGTTTTTGAACCCGGCGCCCGGTCGAAATGGCACAAACACCCCGGCGGACAAACCTTGCTGGCTTTGGAAGGCGTAGGTTATTATCAGGAAAAAGGCAAGCCGGTACAAATCCTGCGAAAAGGCGATGTGGCAAGATGCCCGCCGGATGTGGAGCACTGGCATGGCGCATCCCATGACAATTGGTTTGTACAAATGGCCATTACACCCGAGCATCCAAAAGGAAGGGTGATCTGGCTGCATGAAGTCAGCGAAGGCGACTACCAAATGGGCTTTAAGAAGCAACAGGAAGCGCAGCGTAATCTGCATGATCTGGAGCAGCGACACCAGCATATTGTCGCGATATCCTCCTTTACTACAAAAGGAGATCTGGAACAACTCAAAAAAGCACTACACGAGGGGCTGAATGTTGGGCTCAGTATCAACGAAATCAAAGAAGTGCTGGTACATCTCTACGCGTATTGCGGTTTCCCACGCAGCATTCAAGGGCTGAATACCCTAATGGCAGTGCTGGAAACGAGAAAAACGCAAGGTATCATAGATGTAACGGGCAAAACGGCGACGCCTGTGACTGATACTTTGAGTAAATATGAAAGGGGTAAAAAGGTATTGGAAGCCCTCAGCGGACAACCGCAAATTACCCCTCCCAAGTCGGGTTACGGCGCATTCAGCCCGGAAATAGATGTGTTTTTGAAAGAACACCTGTTTGCTGATGTGTTCGGGCGGGATATTTTGAGCTACACCGACCGGGAAGTTGCTACGATCACCGCCCTGGTCAATCTGGGCGGCGTAGAACCCATGATGATGGGGCACATGGGTATAGCGCTCAACCTTGGGATGACAGAAGCGCAACTCCTGCACCTGCTTGCGATCGTGGAGACGAAAACCGGAAAATCGGAGGCAGATAAAGGCAGAAAAGTATTGTCGGAAGTTGTGGCGTCCAGAAAAAAATGAAACAACCAGTTCATTGCTTTATCACTTTCAAATCCCTGAAATAACCTTCCGTCCAATTGCCCACCCAAAGACCGATAGCGCCGGAATTTTTTGCGCCGAGTTTCAAATCGTTCACCAGCAAGGAGGCTTGTTTGTTGTCATTCAAAAACAACTCGGCTTTCGAGTCTTGAACAACTATTTTAATGGTTATCCATTCATTGAGCCCCATGTCGGCATACGATTCGTATTTTTCAGGCGATTCTTTCCGCAAGCGGTCAAATTTGTAATCGGGAAAAGCAAAATATTGAATCGAGTGATTGCGCCTGATCTGGTCCGCAGCCCGGCCATTGGTCGGCCGGATATAGATGCATTCAAATCTGGTATTGTTTTCGCCAATTCTGAATGCCACTCCGATGAACCCTCTCGCCCACTCAGGAGCATTTTTAGCCAGGCGGCTTAATACCTTTACCTCTATAACTCCATTTTCAAAATCCACATCCTTGATTTTGGCGAAAGTGGGTTCATCAAAACCCTCGATGGTCGTATCTGCCAATACTTTCAAAGCCTTTTTCCCTTCCAGTTTTTCGGCAGATAAAAACACTTTGCTGGCTGTAAGATGATCGGCATGTAAATCCACTTTTTGGGCATTCAGGAAATGGGAAATCAACAAAAGGCCGACGGAAACAATACATTTCATGTTTTTCATGATGTAGTTAAAAGATGATGCAAATGTGTGGCCCGGGCGGAAGGATAGCACTTGAACTATTTTAAGAAATCACCTTAATGTAGTTTAAGAGGCTGTTTTACGGATAAATCCTTCCGGATTTTACTCAAAAACTCCGGCGTAATGCCCAGGTAGGAGGCGATTTGCACATTAGGCAGGCGGGAGGCGAGACTGGGATATTGTTCTAAAAAATTCAGGTAACGCTGCTGTGCGGTAGAACTGATGTTTTGCAACACGCGGTTCTGTAATTCGACATATTTATTCTCGACAATTACCTTGAAAATGCGGTCGAGTTTGGGGATGTTGATGTATAAAAAATATAAATCCTGCTGCTCAATCTGTATCGTTTCCGAAGGTTCTATTGCTTCAATAAAAAGTTTGCTGGGTTTTTTTGGAATGAAAACTGCCAATGTCGGCAATCCAGTCGTCTTCCGCCGCAAACTGGATATTGTGTTCAGTGCCACGGTCATCCACGCCGTACATCTTAAAACAACCTTTTACAATGAACGTATAATGACGGCAGACAAAACCCTCCTGTAAAATCATTTGCCTGCGCTTGATACTGCGCTGCTTAACCCTGGTCAAGATCAGTTCCTGTTCCGCTTCCGTCAGCGGCAGGTATTGTTGAAAATGGTCGATAATGGATTGCATTTGTTTGATTTCCGGCTGGTATAAATATTGGCAAAACTAACTTGAAAAGACAGATTATTGAGCCTTACTGGAACAACATTCCACTTCCTTCCTACATCTTTGCTGAACAATTAATCCAGGTACTGAAAACCAATGCAGATAAAGGAAATAGAAACTTTTTGCCCCGCTACCCGGCAAGAATGGAGACTGTGGTTACAGGAAAACCACGTATCCAAACAATCTGTCTGGCTGGTGCAACATAAAGTAAAATCAGGCAAGCCGAGCATCTCCTGGAGTGAGGCCGTGGACGAAGCGCTTTGTTTCGGCTGGATAGACAGCACCAGGAAAACCATTGACCATGAAACGTTTATACAGTTTTTCTGCAAAAGAAAACCCAATAGCGTGTGGTCGAAGATCAATAAGGCAAAAGTGCAGCACTTGATTGCCGAAGGGCTTATGATGCAGGCCGGCTACGACAGCGTGGAAAGGGCCAAACAAAACGGTTCGTGGGCAATGCTCGACGATGTGGAAGAACTAACCATACCGGCAGATCTGGAAACGGCATTCCACACCAATCCGGGTTCCATGGACTTCTTTTCCGGGTTGAGCAAGTCCGTCAGAAAAAGTATCCTGCAATGGCTCGTACTCGCCAAACGCCCGGAAACCAGGCAGAAACGGATCAACGAAATAGCGGAGCTGGCCGCTCAACGGATGAAGCCAAAACAGTTCGGGTAAAGGGGAAATAAAAACGACTCATACAGCACAAGTCTGCATAAGTCGTTGATTTTTCAAGTGGGCCTGGCAGGAATTGAACCCGCGACCATCTGATTATGAGTCAGCCGCTCTAACCACCTGAGCTACAAGCCCTTTGTTCTTAGGTTTCACAAGAACGCCGCAAAAGTAGAGATAATTCCCAAAATGGCATATCAATTTTTAAGACTTCTGTTTTGGTTTGTTATAACCCATTATTCGCATAAACTAATTATACTTTTTTTTACTTGCAAAGGGCTTCCCGCTGCTGACTTCGCACTTGCAGCGGACTTCGGACTACCGACTGACGACTTCGCACTTGCAACGGACTTCGCACTTCGCACTGACGACTTCGCACTTATTCCTGCCAGTACACCCTTTTCACCCGTTCCGAAATATTGGTAAACACCTCATAAGCAATGGTTTGCAGGCAGGTCGCCAGTTCCTGTACCGGCGGATGTTCTCCAAAGATAACCACTTCGTCGCCTTCGCGGGCCTCCGGAATATGCGTGATGTCGATCATCGTCATGTCCATGCACACATTGCCGATGGTCGGCGCGCGTTGCCCCCTGAGCTGTACGGCATAATGACCGCCGCTCGCCAGGCGCAAAAAGCCGTCGGCGTAACCGATGCTGATAGTGGCAATCCGGGTCGGTCTGGTCAGCGGGCCGCTGTTGCGGTTGTACCCCACTGTGTCGCCCGGCGCAATTTCCTTAATCTGGCTGATCGTCGCTTTCAGGGTGTTCACCACCCGCAACTGATCCTGCAAACCGGCGCTGTCGATGCCGTACAGGCCGATGCCGAGGCGCACCATTTCGAAATGATACTCCGGGAAACGCACGATACCGCCCGTATTACAAATATGCCGCAGCGGCGCATAACCCAGTGCCGCGCTGATCTGGCCGGACAACTCCGTAAACACTGCCGCCTGCCGGTGGCTGAATGCGTCGTGTTGTGCGGCGTCGCTGGCCGAAAGGTGCGAAAAAAGCGACTGCACGCGCAGGTTGGGATGCTGTTGCAGCAGGGCGGTGAGCGCCGGAAGATCCCCCGCTTCAAAACCCAGGCGGTGCATGCCCGTGTCCAGTTTCAGGTGAATGGAGAGCGCTTTTTCCTTTCCGGCAAAATGGATCAATTCGTCGAGCATGGGCAGGCTGTACACTTCCGGTTCGAGCCGGAAGCGGTACAACACATCAAAACTCGCCGGTTCGGGATTGAGCACCAGGATGGGCAGGTTTACCCCGGCGTGCCGCAGTTCGATGCCCTCGTCCGCATAGGCCACGCCGAGGTAGTCGACGCGGTGGAATTCCAGCAGTTTGGCCACTTCCGCCGAGCCGGAGCCGTAGCCTGCTGCTTTCACCATAGCCATGGTGCGCGTGCCGGGGCGCAGCAGCCGCTGGTAGGCGTTCAGGTTGTGCACCATGGCGGTGAGGTTGACTTCCAGCACCGTTTTATGGGCTTTTTGTTCCAGTCGCCGGGCGATGCGTTCAAACTCGAAGGTTCGGGCGCCTTTCAGCAGAATGAGTTCGTCATGGAAATCGTGCGCGGCGATATTTTGTAAAAACTGCTCCGTTTCGGGGTAAAAAACGGCGTCCAGGCCCGCAGGCAAAAAAGCCTGAATGGCAGGAATAGCCGGTCCGATACCGATCAGTCGCCCGACGCCCTGCAACTGAATGGCGGCGGCCACCTGTTGCCACAATTCGGTTGCGGGCAGGCCGCTTTGCAGAATATCGGAGAGGACGAGGGTCACCCGACCAGTGCGGGCCTGTTGCCGCGCGAATTGCAGCGCGATGCGCAGCGACGCCAGGTCGTTGTTGTAAAAGTCGTTGACGAGTGTGCAGTGCCGGACGCCCGATTTTAATTCGAGGCGCATTTCCACGGGTTCCAGCCGCCGCATACGGTCGGCGATATTTTTTTGGGAAACGCCGAGCAGGTGCATGATGGCCCAGCAGTGGATGGCATTTTCGATGGAAGCCGGATCCGAAAAAGGAATGTCGATGACCGCCAGTTCGATCATTTGCCGGAATGCTGCGCGGATTTGGGTAAAACCGTCGGGGTCCGTTTGTATGCCAATAATTTGCACATCGGCGGGCAGCCCTGTTTTCGACCAGGTAAACAACTGCCTTCCCGGTTCCTGGTTTTGCCATTCCTGTGCGGCCTCCGCAATAGCCGGAGTATCTACCGACACGACGAGCAGCCGGGCGCTGTCGAACAGGCGCATTTTTTCCCGCACTTTTTCCGCATCATCCCGAAAACCTTCGCGGTGCGCCGGCCCGATATTGGTGAATAGCCCGATTTCCGGCTGGATGATGGGCGCCAGCCGCTCCATTTCTCCGGGTTTGGAAATGCCCGCTTCAAAAAGCGCCAGCGTATGTTCGGGCTGTATTTGCCACACAGAAAGCGGCACGCCGATCTGGGAATTGTAACTTTTTGGACTGCGAACGATATGAAAATCGGGACTGAGCAACTGCCACAGCCATTCTTTTACCACCGTTTTGCCGTTGCTGCCTGTGATGCCGACCACAGGAATCTGAAACCTGGAGCGGTGGTGGCGGGCCAGCAATTGCAGCGCCTGGAGAGTGTTTTTTACCAGCAGAATATTCGCGTCCGGGTATTCAGACACGACAATCTCCTTACTGACCACAAATTGCCGTACCCCCGTCCGGTACAAATCGGGCAGGTAGCGGTGGCCGTCGAGCCGTTCGCCGGAAAGCGCAAAAAACAGGGAACGGGAGGGCATGGCTACCTGGCGGCTGTCGAACAGCAATTGCTCCACACCCGCTTCAGGGGCAGCTTTTTGCAGCCAGCGGGCCCCAAGCGTTTGTTGAATATCGTCGATCGTATAGGTCATTTTGAAAGGGCTGATAACGGGTAATGTAGCGCACATTTGAAAAGAGCTGCGAAATTCGGGTTTTGCAGGCGTACTTTTGCCGCGCTTCGGCGATTCTCTAAAATAGTTTACACGATGCAATTAGATATTCACGATCCGGCAGCGTTACCGGCTGCCATTCCGGCCATTCTGGAAGGCCTGGCCGAACGCCGGAAAATTGCCCTGTATGGTGAAATGGGCGCCGGTAAAACAACGTTTGTAAAAGCATTTTGCCAACACCTCGGTGTGGAAGGCAGCACGGCCAGTCCGACATTTTCGTTGGTGAATGAATACCGGTACACTGCGCCCGACGGCTCGGTGGCCTGGTTTCACCACCTCGATCTGTACCGTTTGCGCAGCGCTTCCGAAGCATTTGATATCGGTTTGGAAGACCTGTTGTACGATCCCTGGTACTGTGTGATCGAGTGGCCGCAAATTGTGGAAACCATGTTGCCCGAAAATACCGCAAAAATTAACATCGAGATTATAGGGGAAACTTCCCGCCGCATTCTAATTTTGTAATCCCCTGCCGTTTTTTCCAATCTTATCTATGGAAACCTTATCAATTCCCCGTACCCAACCCGAAATGCTGGATGTTTTGCCCCGGCAACAGCGGCTATTTATCGGAATTCCGAAAGAAACCACCTTACAGGAAAACCGCATCGCATTGGTGCCGCATTCCGTGATGACGCTCACTGCGCATGGGCACCATGTGGTGGTGGAAGCCGGCGCCGGTGAAAAGGCTAAATTCAGCGACCACGATTTTTCTGAAGCAGGTGCGCAAATCTGCCACAGCAAAGAGGAAGTGTACAAAGCCGACGTGCTGCTGAAAGTGGCCCCGCCCACGCTTGATGAAATTGAAATGATGCGCCCCAACCAGGTGGTTATTTCGCCCATTCACCTGCCGCTGCTGGATGCCGAGTACATCACGAGGCTCCAAAAACGGCGCGTGATCGCGCTGGCGATGGAGTATATCCGCGATGATGAAACGGGTGTTTTCCCGATTGTAAATGCCATGAGTGAAATCTCCGGCATCAGCGCTATCCTTATTGCCGCCGAATTGCTGGCAACAGCGCGGGGCGGCCAGGGCGTGCTGCTGGGCGGTATTGCGGGGGTGCCGCCGGCCAAAGTGATTATTCTGGGAGCGGGAGTAGTGGCCGAATTTGCCACCCGCACGGCGCTCGGACTGGGCGCGGAAGTGCGCATTTTTGACAACAACGTGTACGACCTGATGAACCTGCAACGCCAGGTCGGCCGGCAACTCCATACTTCGGTGATCAATCCCGTTCACCTGCGCGAGCAGTTGCTCTCGGCCGATGTAGCCATCGGAGCGGTACATTCTGCACATGCCAATACGCCGATGATTGTTTCGGAAGATATTGTGCAACGCATGAAACCCGGATCGGTCATCGTGGATGTCAGCATCGATCAGGGCGGCTGTTTTGAAACCTCGCAGGCAAGCACCCACGACAGGCCTACTTTCGAACGGCACGGCGTGATCCACTATTGCGTACCCAATATTCCTTCGCGGGTGGCCCGCACCGCGTCTGATGCGATCAGTAATATCCTGACCTCCTTGTTGCTGAAAGCGGAGTCAGGAGGTATTATCCCGCTGATCATTGCACATTCAGGCCTGCGCAACGGCGTGTACACCTATAAAGGATCTTTAACCAACGCTTATCTCGGCGAACGCTTTCAATTGCGGAGCACCAGCCTGGATTTGTTGATTACTTCGGATTTCTAATTAGTTATCCGTTATTAGTTATTGGTTATCCGTGTTGATACTCAAGCATTTGTAAAGAATTTAACCCTCAACACCCTCAACACCCTCAACACCCTCAACACCCTCAACACCCTCAACACCCTCAACCTCTCAACCCTCAACACCCTCAACCCTCAACAATCTCAACCATAACGCACATGTCCATTCATCTCCCCGGTTTTGTACAAAAAAGCACCCTGTTTATGCTGTGCTTTTTACTGTTACAAACCGCCTGCACGCCCCCCGAATCATCCGAAAAAGAACAAAAAAAGGGCGTTGTCAACCTCGATTTGCGCAACAAGCAGGTGCAAAAACTGTACAACCTGCGGGATGAGCACAAAGCGGACAGCCTGAAACTTTATCTGGGCGACAAGGATGCGACCTTACGTTACCTGGCGGCCTTGTCTTTCGCTTCCCTGCGCGACTCGAATGCCATTGATGCGTTGGTACCGCTGTTGCGGGATGCGGTGGAAGATGTGCGCAATGCTGCGGCATTTTCGCTGGGGCAGATTGGAAACGTCAAGGCGGAAAAAGCGCTCATTCAGGCTTTTGTGGCGACAGATTCTTTATCGCAACACCAGCGCCTGAACGCGATCATCCTGGAAGCCATCGGCAAATGCGGCACCCTGACGAGTCTGAAAAACATCGCCGCAGTCAGTACGTACCAGCCCAGCGATACGCTGCTGCTGGAGGGGCAGTGCCGGGCTATTTATCGTTTCGGCCGCCGCAATATCACAGACCCGGAGGCTACGGCAAAAATGGTGAATTATGTGGCCAATGAGCGGATTCCTGCACCTGCAAGGCTGATGGCTGCGCATTATCTGGCCCGCACCCAGAACATTGCACCGGACAGCGCCCAGGCGGTATTGATGGCCGCCGCTTTCGTTCGTGCCAACGAAAATCCCGATATCCGTATGGCGCTGGCAACCGCGCTTGGAAAATCCGTGACGCGACCAGCTTTTGCCATCCTTTCAAAAGTAATCAAATCGGAACAGGACTGGCGCGTTAAATGCAACATTATCAATGCATTGGCCAAATTTGAATACGACACGATTCGCAGTTTGGTGGTTCCTTTTGTAGCCGATCCTAACCAGCATATCAGCAGAACGGCCGCTACTTTTTTTATTGCTAACGGACAGGCAAAGGATGGCGATTTTTACTGGCGTATTCCCACGAACATGGGCAATCCGAATATTCCAGTATTATCCCAGATTGCGCTGTTGCAGGCGTCCAACAAGTTTCTTTCCGGCAAAACAACACCCGAATCGAAAGATTATGTGAACTACCGGATCAAAGAACTTTTCCAGCAAAGTAAAAACCCATACGAACGCGCAGCCTGTCTGACGGCACTGACGGAATTCGGCTGGAATTACCGCTGGATTCACGACAAAGGGTTTAACGATGCGCATCCGGCCGTCAAGTCCGGCGCGGTGGAAGCCTTGCTAACGATCATCAAAAAGCCCAATTTTTATGCTTTTTTTGGTGAAGCCGCCAAAGGGGTGCGCCGCGAATTGTATTATTACCTGCGCGAAGTAATTGCCTCCGGCGATGCGGGAATGATTGCTGCCAGCGCAGGCGGATTCCGCACGGAAGCGTTGAATTACAGGACTTTGCGCGATACGGCCCGTGTGCAGGATTTCAAAACGGCATTGGGTAAATTGAAAATGCCCCGCGACGTGGAAGCGTACGTAGCACTCGATGATGCGATCGCTTATTTTGAAGAGCGCCCGAGCCCGCCGCCTTACCAACCCAAATGGAACCACCCGATCGACTGGAACAGGATGAAGGTGGTAACGCCGCAAACCACGGTGAACATAGAAACTGCCAAAGGCAATATTACCCTGGAATTGTACCCCGAATGGGCGCCGGGTTCGGTAGCCAACTTCCTCGACCTGGCAGGAACAGGTTTTTTAAACGGCAAAACCTTTCATCGGGTGGTACCCAATTTTGTAGTACAAGCCGGATGCCCGCGCGGCGACGGCTATGGCGCACTCGATTATACCATTCGCTCCGAAATCGGGCTGGCCTGGTACGATCAGGAAGGTTACCTCGGCATGGCTTCTGCCGGACCGGATACGGAGGGAACGCAGTTTTTTGTCACCCACTCGCCCACGCCGCACCTGGATGGCAATTATACGATTTTTGGAAAGGTGAAATCAGGGATGGAAGTTATACATCAATTGCAACCGGGAGATGTTATTGACAGGGTGAATATTGTGTATTGAAAACAGTTGATGAGGGTTGATAAGGGTTTATAAAAGTTGATAATAGCTTCTTAGAAAGAGAAAAATCACTTCACAGAGTGGCTATTATCAACCTTTATAAACCCTTATCAACCTTCATAAACCCTCATCAACTATTCCCCCTTCACCCATTTCTCCACATGGCAAGCGCCGCGTCGGCTGACCATTTTCAGGTAGTAGAAACCGACCGGGAGGGCGTCGACGGGTATTTCACTGTTCCATTCATCCGATTGGAGTACTCGAACAAGTTGCCCCTGTGCATTTAATATTTCCATGGCAACAGGCTCAAAATGTGTCATTTCCAAACGGATAATATTCCGTGCGGGATTGGGCCACAATTTGATTTTCCCTTCGACGGATGCAGGACCTTCCGTACCCACAAGGTTGTCGATAAAAACAGGCGACAATTGTACGGTACAACCATTGGCATCGGTCATGACAAGCGTATAAGTACCGGTATTCAGATTGCTCAGATCCTCCGTAGCGGCAAAAAACGCCCCGTCTTTTTCCCACTCGAACGTATAAGGACCGGAATCGCCTACTGGAGCAATATCGATACTGCCGGCGCCGGAACCATTGGAATCATCCGTAATCTCATTGATAATTACATCTGAAACGGGGTAAACCGTAACCGTA